>JAYTSH010000359.1:0-5786 GCA_043745755.1 Cellulomonas sp.
CGATGTTGTCGCGGATCGTGCACAGCTCGCCGGTGCAGGTCCCCGAGAACGCGAACGGCACGAAGACGAGGACGACGGGCGTCCCGCGCAGCTCCGAGAGCCTCACCGGGGTGCCGTGCGTGTCGACCGAGGCGAAGTCCGGCGCTGGCTTCCCGAGCTCCGGAACGACCTGTTCGCTGGGGGCCGACACCGTCACTTGCCGCGACCGCGGTTGCCGAGCCGGGTCGCCGACCAGTCCGGTGCGATCGAGAACGTGCTCGTCGCGTGCAGACCGGCCGTCGTGGCGGCCTCCTCGATCTCGGCGTGGTCGATGTGACCGCCACGACCGGACTTCGGTGTGAGGACCCAGATCACCCCACCGTCGTCGAGGACGGTCGTGGCATCGACGAGGGCGTCGGTGAGGTCGCCGTCATCCTCTCGCCACCAGATCATCACGCCGTCGGTGACATCGTCGTAGTCCTCGTCGACGAGCTCGTGCCCGGTCGTCGACTCGACGGCGGCACGCAGCTCGCTGTCGACGTCGTCGTCGTACCCGAACTCCTGAACCACCTGACCCGAGATGAATCCGAGGCGAACCACAGCCTGCGAGGCTGCGTCGCCCGTGGTGCTTGCCACGTGCTGACCTGTTCCCTTCCGTCACGACCGCCCCGGACAGGCGATCTGTCGATGTCCGCAAACCGTAGCCCACCTCACCGGGTCGCACCGAGGCAAGACCCCGACGCGGTCGGCGTGGCGCGCTCGCCCCCGCGTGTCGCCGACGTCACGTCGGCCCGACGCCCTCTCGGTGTGACTTCCGACGACACAGGGGCAGAGAATGGTTCGACCACCCGCTCCCGATGGCGCGCGCACCTGTGCCGCGCCGCACGGCTCGGGCCGAGCTGCCCCCCAGGGTCGACCGACCCGGCGGGTGCACGAGAGACGAAGGAGCGCACGTGGCTTCGACGGACGACAGAGGACCGCTCATCAACGGTCTTCTCAGCCAGGTCCCGGACTTCGACCCCGCCGAGACCGGCGAGTGGCTCGACTCCTTGGACGGCCTCATCGACGACAAGGGCGGCCCGCGGGCGCGCTACGTGCTGCTGAGCCTGCTGAAGCGGGCGCGGGAGCGCAACGTGACGGTCCCGACGTCGATCAACACGCCGTACGTGAACACGATCGGCGTGCACGAGGAGCCGTACTTCCCCGGCGACGAGGTGATCGAGCGCCGGTACCGCTCCTGGATCCGCTGGAACTCGGCTGTCATGGTGACGCGCGCGCAGCGCCCCGGTATCGGCGTCGGCGGTCACATCTCGTCGTACGCGTCGGTGTCGACGCTCTACGAGGTCGGCCTCAACCACTTCTTCCGCGGCAAGGACCACCCCGGCGGCGGCGACCAGATCTACTTCCAGGGCCACGCGTCGCCCGGCATGTACGCCCGCGCGTTCCTCGAAGGACGCCTGTCGGAGCACCAGATCGACGGCTTCCGCCAGGAGATGTCGCACCCGGGCGGCGGACTGCCGTCGTACCCGCACCCGCGCCTCGCACCCGCCTTCTGGGAGTTCCCGACGGTGTCGATGGGCCTCGGCCCGGCGTCGGCGATCTACCAGGCCTGGACGAACCGCTACCTGCACCTGCGCGGCATCAAGGACACGAGCCAGCAGAGCGTCTGGGCGTTCCTCGGCGACGGCGAGATGGACGAGCCCGAGAGCCGCGGCATGCTGCAGCTCGCGGCGCAGCAGGGCCTCGACAACCTGAGGTTCGTGGTCAACTGCAACCTGCAGCGCCTCGACGGCCCGGTGCGCGGCAACGGCAAGATCATCCAGGAGCTCGAGGCGCAGTTCCGTGGCGCCGGCTGGAACGTCATCAAGGTCATCTGGGGCCGCGAGTGGGACGTCCTGCTGAACGCGGACAAGGACCGCGCGCTGGTCAACCTCATGAACAACACGCCTGACGGCGACTACCAGACGTTCAAGGCGAACGACGGCGCGTACGTCCGCGAGCACTTCTTCGGCCGTGACCCGCGCACCAAGGCGCTCGTCGCGAACATGACGGACGACGACATCTGGGCGCTCAAACGGGGTGGCCACGACTACCGCAAGCTGTACGCCGCCTATGCCGCGGCGTCGGCGCACACCGGTCAGCCGACCGTCATCCTGGCCCACACGATCAAGGGCTACGGCCTAGGTTCGGGCTTCGCGGGTCGCAACGCCACGCACCAGATGAAGAAGCTCAAGGGCGCCGACCTCAAGACGCTGCGCGACACGCTGCACATCCCCTTCACGGACGAGCAGCTCGACGCGGACCCCTACCTGCCGCCGTACTACCACCCCGGCGACGACGACCCCGCCATCCAGTACATGAAGGACCGTCGGCGGGCGCTGGGCGGGTACCTGCCCGAGCGGCGTTCGACGCACGTCGAGGTCACGCTGCCCGACGAGAAGGTCTACGACCAGCTCGCCAAGGGTTCGGGGCACCAGGAGGTCGCGACGACCATGGCGCTCGTGCGCCTGTTCAAGGACCTCGTCAAGGACAAGAACTTCGGCAACCGGGTCGTCCCGATCATCCCGGACGAGGCCCGGACGTTCGGGCTCGACGCGATCTTCCCGAGCGCCAAGATCTTCAACACGCAGGGTCAGCACTACGTGCCGGTCGACAACGAGCTGATGCTGGCGTACCGGGAGTCCGAGGCCGGGCAGATCATGCACACCGGCATCAACGAGGCCGGCTCGGCAGCTGCGTTCCAGGCCGTGGGCACGTCATATGCGACGCACGGTCAGCCGTTGCTGCCGTTCTACTTCTACTATTCGATGTTCGGCTTCCAGCGCACGGGCGACCAGTTCTGGGCGGCCGGCGACCAGATGACCCGAGGCTTCCTCGTCGGGGCCACGGCCGGTCGCACGACGCTCACCGGGGAGGGCCTGCAGCACGCCGACGGGCACTCGCCGGTGCTCGCCAGCACGATGCCGCACGTCGTGCACTACGACCCGGCATACGGCTACGAGATCCGGCACATCGTGCGTGCCGGGATCGAGCGGATGTACGGGCCCGACCACGGCCAGGACCGCGACGTCATCTACTACCTCACGGTCTACAACGAGCCGATCCTCCAGCCCGCCGAGCCGGCGGACGTCGATGTCGAGGGCATCCTCAAGGGCATCTACCTGCTCGCGCCGGCGCAGGGCGAGGGGCCGCGCGCCCAGATCCTCGCCTCCGGGGTCGCAGTCGGCTGGGCGCTCGAGGCACAGCAGCTGCTCGCCGAGGACTGGGGGGTCCGGGCCGCGGTCTGGTCGGTGACGAGCTGGAACGAGCTGCGCCGTGACGGCCTCGCCGCCGACGACCAGGCGTTCTTGCATCCTGGCGAGGAGCAGCGCGAGGCCTACCTCACGCACAAGCTCGCGGGTGCCGAGGGGCCGTTCGTCGCCACGACGGACTTCGACCACCTCGTCCCCGACCAGGTGCGGGCGTGGATCCCGGGCAGCTACGCGACGCTCGGCGCCGACGGCTTCGGCTTCTCGGACACCCGACCCGCGGTGCGTCGGCACTTCAAGATCGACGGTCCGTCGACCGCGGTCCGCGTCCTGCAGCAGCTCGAGCGGACCGGTCAGGTCGCGGCGGGCTCGACGGCGCAGGCGATCGAGCGGTACCGGCTGCACGACGTGACGGCCGGGACCTCGGGCAACGCGGGCGGCGAGTCCTGATCGGCTGACCGGCCCCGCGCCACCTCCATCACGGGGTGGCGCGGGATCGCTCGGCAGGACGCCCTGGCGCTACGGCTCGACCGGGTTCGCGTCGACTCCGGCCTCGGCGATGCGCTGCGCGAGCTCGGCCTGCAGCGGTGCGATCGCCTTCTGGTTCGGGTACAGGTCCAGTGCCGCGAGATGCTGCTTGGCATCGAAGGTCCGCCCCGCCTCGATCGCGGCGAGGACGAGCTGGCGGGCGATCTCCGGGTCGTGCTCACGCGGACGCCAGTGTCCGACGCCGAGGGAGAGCGCCTCGACCGGCAGGCCGACTTCGCGGAGCAGCTGGAGACCCGCGACGAGCGCCTTGCCCGCCGGGTCGCGCTCGGCGGCTGTCGTCAGCCGACGCAGCATGCCCTCGCGGTCGTCGTGCACCGACAGTCGGGCGACCTCGATGAGCGGGTACCACGCATGGGGGTTGCCGGCGAGCTCCTCGCCCAGGGCCCAGACAGCAAGGTCGGCCGCGCGCTGCTTCTCAGGGTCCTCGAGCTGGGCCGTCAGCGGATCGTCGTCGGGACCGGTCCCGGCAGCACGTCGACGGACGATCTCAGCGAGCGCCGAGAAGGCCCTCTCGTTGTTGGGGTCGTCGCTCAGGACCGATCGCAGAGCGTCCTCGTGAAGCGTGTCACCGCGCCGCGGAGCCTTGGAGGGACGACGCGCGCCGACCTTCGATGCAGACGGCGGTCGCCGCATCAGCTGGCGAAGTCGGGGCAGAAGGGCCATGACGCGACCTTAGCCGCTGCCGCGCGCCGCCACCTGTCCACGGCAGCACAGAATGCGCGGCCGGCCCCCCGCACGATCCGTATTTGTCGACCTCCTACAAGCCTCGCCGTATGCTCGCGCCATGTCCACGCACCGAGAGCACGCCGCCCGCGCGGCACACCAGCGCGCGCCCGCCGTCGAGGCAGCCGGGCCGGCTGAGCCGTCCGGCCCGCGGTCGGTGCGCGCCGCAGGCTCACCCACCGGGACCGAGACGCTCCGGCGGGTGCGGGACGGCAACGGACTGCTCGCGGCCGCTGCGATGCGTCGGCTCGACGAGGACCTCGAGTGGTATCGCGCCCTGCCGGCCGAGGACCGCTCGTGGGTCGGGCTCGTGGCACAGGCAGGCATCAACGCGTTCGTCAGCTGGTTCTCGGACCCGTCGACACCGCCGCACGGCGTGGGCGAGATCTTTGCGGCCGCACCCCCTGAGCTCACCCGGTCGATCTCGCTGCAGCACACCCTCCAGCTCGTGCGCGTCGTGGTCGATGTCGTCGAGACGCACAGCGACCAGCTCGCGGCGCCGGGTGGCGAGCGCGACCTGCGTGAGGCTGTCCTGCGCTACTCGCGCGAGGTCGCCTTCTCGGCTGCCGAGGTCTATGCACGGGACGCCGAGGTGCGGGGCGCGTGGGACGCGCGCCTCGAGGCCCTCGTCGTCGATGCTCTCGTGCGGGGAGAGGTCGACGACTCGGTCCGGTCACGTGTGGCCGCACTGGGGTGGAGCGGACGAGGCTCGACCCTCGTCATGGTCGGAACCACGTCCGCACCGCTCGACGACGTGCGGGCGGCCGATCTGCGCCGGGCGACGCAGCGAGCGGCGGACGACGCGCTGGTCGGGATCCTGGGCGACCGCCTCGTGGTGTTCCTCGGGGGCGACGGCGACCTGCAGGCGGGTGCGCTCTCGCTGCTCCCCCGCTTCGGTCCTGGTCCCGTCGTCATCGGCCCCCCTGCCAGGCACCTGGCCGACGCGGCCCGGTCCGCGCGCGCCGCGCTCGCCGGACTCGTCGCCGCGCCTGCGTGGGCGCAGGCGCCGCGGCCGGTCCAGGCCGACGACCTGCTGCCCGAGCGCGTCCTGATCGGCGACGCGACGGCGCGGCGCGCACTCGTCGCGCAGGCGTACGTGCCGCTCGCCGCCAGCACCGGCTCGCTGCTCGAGACCCTGACCGCCTACCTGGGCACAGGCCGGTCGCTCGAGGCTGCCGCTCGCGTGCTCTACGTCCACCCCAACACCGTCCGGTACCGCCTGCGCCGCGTCGCCGACGTCACAGGATGGGATCCGCTCGACCCGCGTGAGTCGTACGTCCTGCAGAC
>JAYTSH010000360.1:0-6512 GCA_043745755.1 Cellulomonas sp.
GGGATCGACCAGCTTCTCGAGGCCGTGCTGCTCACCGCAGACGCGGCGCTCGACCTGCGGGCCAACCCGAACAAGGACGCTCGCGGCGTCGCCATCGAGGCCAACCTCGACAAGGGTCGCGGCCCCATGGCGACCGTGCTCGTGCAGTCCGGTACGCTCCACGTCGGTGACGCGATCGTCGCGGGCACCGCCCACGGACGTGTCCGGGCGATGTTCGACGAGCACGGCAACACGCTCGACGAGGCCGGTCCGGCTCGTCCGGTCGTCGTCCTCGGTCTGGCCTCGGTCCCGCGGGCCGGCGACACCTTCCTGGTGGCACCGGACGAGCGGACCGCGCGGCAGATCGCCGAGAAGCGCGAGTCGGCCGAGCGTGCCGCACTCCTGGCGAAGCGTCGCAAGCGCATCAGCCTGGAGGACTTCACGCAGGCGCTCCAGCTGGGCAAGGTCGAGACCCTCAACCTCGTCCTCAAGGGCGACGTGTCGGGTGCCGTCGAGGCGCTCGAGGATGCGCTGCTCAAGATCGATGTCGGCGAAGAGGTCGAGCTGCGGGTCATCCACCGCGGCGTGGGTGCCATCACGCAGAACGATGTCAACCTCGCCACGGTCGACAACGCGATCATCATCGGCTTCAACGTGAAGTTCGGTGAGCGCGTCGAGGACCTCGCCGATCGCGAGGGTGTGGACGTCCGGTTCTACTCGGTCATCTACCAGGCCATCGACGACGTCGACTCGGCCCTCAAGGGTCTCCTCAAGCCGGAGTACGAGGAGGCCCAGCTCGGCACCGCGGAGGTGCGCGAGGTGTTCCGCTCGTCGAAGTTCGGCAACATCGCCGGGTCGATAGTCCGGTTCGGGGAGATCCGCCGCAACACCAAGGCGCGCGTCAAGCGCAACGGTGCCGTGATCGGGGACAACCTCACGATCGAGTCGCTCAAGCGCTTCAAGGACGACGCGACCGAGGTCCGCGAAGGGTTCGAGTGCGGTATCGGGCTCGGGTCGTTCAACGACGTCGAGATCGGCGACGTCATCGAGACGTGGGAGCTGCGCGAGAAGCCTCGCAAGTGACGACGTGACGAGGGGGTGGCCCGTGCCGTTCGGCGCGGGCCACCGCCCGTCGTGCGACCGTCAGTGTCGAGAGCCTCGCGGGGGTCGACGTCGATCATCCGTCTCGCAGGCCGGGACGGACCTTCCAGAAGGCCGGAGAACATGGCAGACCAGGGTCGTGCGAGGAAGCTCGCCGAGCGGATCCAGCAGATCGTCGCGCAGATGCTCGACACCCGGATCAAGGACCCGAGGCTCGGGTTCGTCACCGTCACCGATGTCCGGGTGACCGGCGACCTGCAGCACGCGGACGTCTTCTACACCGTCTACGGCGACGACGAGGCGCGAGCCGGTTCCGCGGCCGCGCTCGAGAGCGCCAAGGGACTCATCCGTTCCGAGGTCGGCAAGCAGACCGGCATGCGGCTGACGCCATCGCTCGACTTCCACCTCGACGCGGTGCCGGAGACCGCTGCTCACCTGACCGCGGCGCTGTCGGAGGCCGCCCGTCGGGACGCGGAGGTCGCGGCACTCGCGGCGACGGCCCAGTTCGCCGGCGACGCCGACCCGTACCGCAAGCCGGCCGAGGACTCGGACGACGACGAGTCCGATGACGAGAACGACGACGACCGCGCCGGTGTCTGACCGCGTCCGGCGGCCCACTGCGCCGGACGGGCTCGTCGTCGTCGACAAGCCCGCAGGCTGCACGAGCCACGACGTCGTCGCGCGCATGCGTCGCCTCGCCGGGACGCGCAAGGTCGGGCATGCCGGGACGCTCGACCCGATGGCGACCGGCGTGCTCGTGCTCGGCATCGGACGAGCGACGCGGCTGCTGACCTACGTCGTCGGCGCCGACACGGAGTACGTCGCGACGATCCGTCTCGGCGCGTCCACCACGACCGACGACGCCGAGGGAGAGCTCAAGGTGTCGAGCGACGCGTCGGCTGTGACGCGCGACGACATCGATCGTGAGGCGGCACTCCTGACGGGCCCGATCCTCCAGGTCCCGAGCTCGGTGAGCGCGATCAAGATCGACGGGCAGCGTGCCTACGCACGGGTGCGGGCCGGCGAGGACGTCGAGATCGCCGCCCGGCCGGTCACCGTGAGCGAGTTCGTGGTGTGCGACGTGCGACCGGTCGACGCGGGTACGGGTGGGGTGCCCGGGCTGGATGTCGATGTCCGCGTCGTGTGCTCGTCGGGCACCTACATCCGGGCGCTGGCGCGCGACCTCGGGGCGAGCCTTGGCGTCGGCGGGCACCTCACGGCGCTGCGCCGGACGCGGGTCGGCGGCTACCCGCTCGCGATGGCGCGCACCCTCGACGAGCTCGAGGCGTGGCCGCCGGACGTCCCGCTCGATGTCCTCCGGCTCGCTGACGCCGCACGGGCGACCTTCCCGGTCCGGGAGCTGACCGCGGCCGAGGCCGCGGCGCTGTCCTACGGCAAGCGGATCGAGGCCGGTCCACCGACCCTGAGCGAGCCGGTCGCGGCGCTGTCGCCCGCGGGCGAGCTCGTGGCACTGCTCGAGACGAGCGGCGAGCAGGCCCGGCCGGTGCTGGTCTTCGCCCCAGCCTGAGCGATCAACCCTGGGCCCTCAGATGGGCTCTCAGACGGGCGCGAGGAGGTAGCGCAGCACGCCTGTGAGCGACATGCCGTCGCGCAGCTCCCCGGCGAGCACGAGGCTGCGGACCTCGTCCACCGGGACCCACGCGATCCGCTCGGACTCGCTCGGGTCCGACGGCGGCCCGACGTGGGTCGCGCCGTCGGCGACGAACACGTGGAAGGTCTGGTCCGACGTGCCGTTCGCCGGGTGGTATGTCTGGAGCGGCCGCACCGGGCCCGGTCGCCAGCCCGTCTCCTCGAGCACCTCGCGGGCCGCCGCCTGCGCCGGCGTCTCGCCGGGGTCGACCCGGCCGGCCGGGATCTCCCAGCCCCAGGTGTCCGTGATGAACCGGTGCCGCCAGAGCAGCAGGATGCCGCGGTCGGGGTCGTGCACCACCGTGCCGGCCGCGTGCATCGGCATCCGCACGACGTGGTGGTCGATCCGGCCGTGCCCGGGCACCTCGACGTCGACAAGCGCCAGCCGCACCCACGGGCTGTCGTAGATGGTCCGTTCATTGAAGGTCTGCCACCGCATGCCCCGACCCTACGGCCCGCGTTCGGGTGCACCCGCCGAGCGTGGCAGTCTTGTCCCGGCCGTTCCTGCCGCGCGCAGGGGTGGTCCCCGTCCGAGCTCCGAGGAGTACGCGTGCAGTGCTGGACCGATCTGGCGGACGTGCCGACCGGCTACGGTCCGTCGGTCGTGACGATCGGCAACTTCGACGGTGTGCATCGAGGGCACGTCGGCGTGCTCGAGCGCATGGTGGGGGACGCACGAGCCGTGGGCGCCCGGGCGGTCGCGGTGACGTTCTCCCCGCACCCGTCGCAGGTGCACCGGCCGGACACGGCGCCCCCGCTGCTGACGGGCGACGCCGACCGTCTCGAGCTGCTCGCGATGACCGGTCTCGACGCCGTCCTTCTGCTCCAGTACACGCTCGCCTTCGCTCGCCAGAGCGCCGAGGAGTTCGTCGTGCGCTACCTCGTCGAGGGGCTCGCGGCCCGGACCGTGGTCGTGGGTCACGACGTGCGGTTCGGCCGGGACAACGCCGGTGACCTGACGACGATGATCGAGCTCGGCCGGACCTACGGGTTCACGGTCGAGGTCATCGACGACGTCGCGGCCACCGCGATCGCACCGGCGCCGGCTCCCGGGGTCGCCCCGCACCGGCGCTGGTCCTCGACGTGGGTCCGAGAGCTTCTCGAGGCCGGCGACGTCGCCGGGGCAGCGCGGGTCCTGGGCCGGCCGCACCGTATGCGCGGCATCGTCGTGCACGGTGACGCGCGTGGGCGCGAGCTGGGGTTCCCGACCGCCAACCTCGCGCAGGACGCGACGGGCATGGTGCCGGCCGACGGCGTGTACGCCGGCTGGTTCCGTCCTCTGCGCGCGCCCGGCGACCCGGCCTCGGCGGCGACCGACGTGCTGCCCGCCGCGATCTCGGTGGGCACCAACCCGACGTTCGAGGGTGTCCAGCGCCGGGTCGAGGCGTACGTCCTGGACCGCAGCGACCTCGAGCTGTACGACCGGGAGGTCGTCCTTGACTTCGTCGCCACCCTGCGCCCGATGGTGCGGTTCGACTCGATCGACGCACTCGTGACGCAGATGCGCCTCGACGTGGAGCGCGTCCGGGCTCTGCTGGCGACAGCTCCGCCGCGGGGCTGAACCCTCTCACCGCTCGGGTCGGGCAGGGGCGTCGTCCCTGGTAGCATCTAAGAGCCGTCAGATCGGCCGCGGAATGAGAGCGCTCGGGTGGACATGCCCCGTAGCACCGCGCAACGAGTACACCTGGAGAGCCGTGCCCCTCGAAAGTGCCGTCAAGCAGTCCATCATGACCGAGTTCGCCACGCACGAGGGTGACACCGGTTCTCCCGAGGTCCAGATCGCGATGCTCACGCAGCGCATCAAGGACCTCACCGAGCACCTCAAGGTCCACAAGCACGACCACCACAGCCGGCGTGGCCTGCTGCTGCTGGTCGGCCAGCGTCGTCGCCTCCTGGGCTACCTCCAGAAGGTTGACATCAACCGCTACCGCAGCTTGATCGAGCGGCTCGGCCTGCGCCGCTAGCTGTTCGCAACCAGCCCGGACCCGCGCGGGTCCGGGCTGGTTGCACGCTGGGCCCGGCACCGTCGTCGGATCCGGCCGCACAACCGTGACACCACCCGCGCCGACCCGCCCGTCTGGTCCTCGGTAGTGGCATCCGGAGCTCTCGAGCTCCGGGCGTCTCGATCGGAGACCGTCGTGGTCAGGGCGACGCCTTCAAGAAAGAGGAGGGCACCCATGGAGGGTCCCGAGATTCAGTTCGCCGAGGCAGTGATCGACAACGGTCGCTTCGGCACCCGCACGGTGCGTTTCGAGACGGGGCGCATCGCCAAGCAGGCGGCCGGTGCGGCCGTCGCCTACCTCGACGGTGAGACGACGCTGCTTGCGGCGACGACCGCAGGGAAGCACCCGAAGGAGCAGTTCGACTTCTTCCCCCTGACGATCGACGTCGAGGAGCGGTCGTACGCCGCCGGCAAGATCCCCGGCTCGTTCTTCCGACGCGAGGGCCGCCCCTCCACCGAGGCGATCCTGGCCTGCCGCCTTGTCGACCGCCCGCTGCGCCCCCTGTTCGTCAAGGGCCTGCGCAACGAGGTCCAGGTCGTCATCACGGTCCTGTCGATCCACCCCGACGACTCGTACGACGTGTTGGCCATCAATGCGGCGTCGATCTCCACGCAGCTGTCCGGTCTGCCGTTCTCCGGCCCCGTCGCCGGCGTGCGCGTCGCGCTGATCGACGGCCAGTGGGTCGCGTTCCCGCGGTACTCCGAGCGCGAGCGCGCGACCTTCGACATGGTTGTGGCGGGTCGCGTCGTCGGTGACGACGTCGCGATCGCGATGATCGAGGCCGAGGCGCCCGAGAAGTCGTGGAACCTCATCAAGCTCGAGGGCGCCACCGCACCGACCGAGGAGGTCGTGTCGCAGGGCATCGAGGCCGCCAAGCCGTTCCTCCGTGTGCTCTGCGCCGCGCAGGCCGACCTGGCCGCCCGCGCCGCCAAGCCCACGCAGGCGTTCCCCGTCTTCCCCGAGTACCAGCCGGACGCCTATGCGGCCGTCGCAGCCCTTGTTGAGGGCCCGCTCGGCGAGGCATTGACGATCGCTGACAAGCAGGACCGCGAGAACCGGCTCGACGAGGTCAAGGCCGAGGCCCTGGGCTCGCTCGCCGAGGAGTTCGCCGGTCGCGAGAAGGAGCTGTCCGCAGCAGTTCGCGCAGTCACCAAGAAGCTCATCCGCCAGCGCATCCTCACGGACGGTTTCCGGATCGACGGGCGTGGGCTGCGGGACATCCGCACGCTCTCGGCCGAGGTCGAGGTCCTGCCGCGCGTCCACGGCTCGGCGCTGTTCGAGCGCGGCGAGACCCAGATCCTCGGGGTCACGACGCTGAATATGCTCCGGATGGAGCAGCAGCTCGACACGCTCTCCCCGGAGACGCGCAAGCGCTACATGCACAACTACAACTTCCCGCCCTACTCGACGGGTGAGACGGGCCGCGTCGGCTCTCCGAAGCGTCGCGAGATCGGCCACGGGGCGCTCGCCGAGCGCGCGCTGCTGCCCGTCCTGCCGAGCCGCGAGGAGTTCCCCTACGCGATCCGCCAGGTCTCTGAGGCGCTCGGCTCGAACGGCTCGACGTCGATGGGCTCGGTCTGCGCCTCGACGCTCTCGCTGCTCAACGCCGGTGTGCCGCTGCGCGCTGCGGTCGCGGGCATCGCGATGGGCCTCGTCTCCGACACGGTGAACGGGGAGACTCGCTACGCGGCGCTCACCGACATCCTTGGTGCCGAGGACGCGTTCGGCGACATGGACTTCAAGGTCGCCGGCACGCGCGAGTTCGTCACGGCGATCCAG
>JAYTSH010000361.1:0-3199 GCA_043745755.1 Cellulomonas sp.
GATGCGTGCGTAGTGGACGATGAACTCGGTGTACGACGCGAACCACTGCGCCCAGGTCGGCTCGCACGGAACGTCGAGGTCGAAGAAGTTGATGTGGGCGCGCCAGGTCCCGTCGGTGCAGTTCACGACAGGCTTGAGGCAGACGGCCAGGCCGAGCGACGTGGCGTGCTCGATCGCCGCCCGTACCTCGTCGTCGGTGACGGTGGGCGCGCGCCGGAACTGGATCTCCGTCGACTGCGGGTTGTCCTGGTAGGCCGCGAACGTGATGGCGGTCCACGTCGTGGCAAGCCGCTCGACCATGAGGTTCATGGACCGATCGGCCACCGGTCCGGTCCACGTGCCACGGACTCCCGTCCAGCCCCACGTCATCCCGGCGATGTAGTCCTGCGGCATCCTCGTCGTCCCCGCCCGCCTCGTCGTGGCGGCGGGCTGGGCGCCGGCCGCAGCACCGAGCCTAGCCGCGGGGGTCGTCGGACAGACGACCAGACAGACGAATAGCGCCAGACAGACGAACAGCGCCCCAGCCGTGAGGCTGGAGCGCTGCTCGTACGCTCAGATGGTGATCAGAGCGGGGTGATGTTCTCGGCCTGCGGGCCCTTCGGGCCCTGCGTGACGTCGAACTGCACCTTCTGGTTCTCGTCGAGCGAGCGGTAGCCGCTGCTCTGGATCGCCGAGTAGTGGGCGAAGACGTCGGGGCCACCGTCGTCGGGGGCAATGAAGCCGAAGCCCTTTTCGCCGTTGAACCACTTCACGGTACCTGTTGCCATTGTTCTGCTCCCTTACGGGCATACGGACGACCCCGACTCTCGGGGCCAGTTATTACGGTGATTCGTCGTCCGCTCCCTCAGGGAACGCGGTGCCCGGGCAGAACCCGAGGCGTAACTCCACACTGCAACTCCAGGAGCAAGCATAGCGGGCTCGGGCCGAGTCATCCAGTGCTCGGCGCGACGAGTCTCGAGCGGCCGACACTCGACCCAGACGGTGGGTCAGTGTCAGGTCATCGGGACGGAGCCCTCGAGAGCAGCGCCCAGCGCGTCGAGCACGTCGTTCGTGCCCTGCTCGCGCTGTTCGACGTTGTCGAAGCCGTCGAGGAAGTCGCCGTGCTCGGTCAGGCTCAGATGGACCCGGGACCGCCGCTCGGGCGCCCGTGAAGCCTTTCTCACCGAGGGAGCGGTTCCACTCTGGGCGAAACGGGAGGATGATGGTCCCGATGCCTTACAAACCGACCGGCGCTCGCCGGAATCTGCCGAACAGTCCCTTCAAGGCCGCCCGCGACGCGGCTGCGGCGGCGGCCGTGATCGTCCCGATCCCGGTCGGTGTCCGTGTGTCGCACGAGCGGCACGGTCTCGGCCGCGTCGTCGCGCTGGCGGGTGAGCAGGCAGTCATCGTCGACTTCGGGAACGGTGACCTCCGCCGGGTCTCGCTCGCGAGCTCGAAGCTCGAGACGATCTGAGCCTCGCGACTCATCCACGACCCGGCGGACGCCGCCCCTACCGGCGGTTCGCCAGGTAGTACCCGATCAGGCCGCGGGTCGACGCGTCCTGCCGCTCGAGCGTTGCGGTGTCGCCGGCTACGGCCGGAGCGATCTCCATGGCCAGCTTCTTGCCGAGCTCGACACCCCACTGGTCGAAGCTGTCGATGCCCCAGACGATCCCCTGCACGAACGTGATGTGCTCGTAGAGCGCGATCAGCTGACCGAGCACCGACGGGGTCAGCGCGGGCGCCATGATCGACGTCGTCGGACGGTTGCCGCTGAAGACACGCGCCGCAACGATCTCCTCCGCCGTTCCCTCCGCCCGCACCTCGTCGGCCGTCTTGCCGAACGCGAGCGCCTTCGTCTGCGCGAAGAAATTGGCGAGGAAGAGCTCGTGGACGTCGGCGTCGCCGTCGCGCAGCGGGCGTGCCGGCGTCGCGACCGCGATGAAGTCGGCAGGGATCAGCCGCGTGCCCTGGTGGATGAGCTGGTAGAACGCGTGCTGCCCGTTCGTCCCGGGCTCGCCCCAGAACACCTCACCGGTCGCCGTCGTGACCGGCGTGCCGTCCCACCGGACCGACTTCCCGTTCGACTCCATCGTGAGCTGCTGGAGGTACGCGGCGAACCGGTGCAGGTACTGCGCGTAGGGCAGCACGGCGTGCGTGTGGGCATCGAGGAAGTTGACATACCAGACGTTGAGCAGGCCCATCAGCACCGGCACGTTCTGCGCGAACGGCGCAGTCCGGAAGTGCTCGTCGACCGCGTGGAAGCCCGCAAGGAAATCACGGAACCCGTCGGGACCGATCGCGATCGCGAGCGACGTGCCGATGGCCGAGTCGACCGAGTAGCGGCCGCCGACCCAGTCCCAGAAGCCGAACGCGTTCGCCGGGTCGATGCCGAACGCCGCGACCTTGTCGAGCGCCGTCGACACCGCGACGAAGTGACGGGCCACGGCCTGCTGCCGCGCAGCATCGGTGTCCTCGATCGCACCGGCCGCGATCAGCTGTTCCCACAACCACGCGCGGGCCAGACGGGCGTTCGTCAGGGTCTCGAGCGTGCCGAAGGTCTTGGATGCGACGATGAAGAGGGTCGTGGTCGGATCGAGGCCCTTGACGGTCTCCGCGAGGTCCGTCGGGTCGATGTTGGAGACGAAGCGCAGCTCGAGGCCGTCCTGGACGTAGGGCTTGAGCGCCTCGTAAGCCATCACCGGGCCGAGGTCGGAGCCTCCGATGCCGATGTTGACGACCGTCGCGACGCGGGCGCCGGTCACGCCCGTCCACGCGCCGCTACGGACCGAGTCAGCGAACGCGAACACCTTCGCCAGCACCGACTGGACGTCGGCGTCGATGTCCTGGCCGTCGACGACGAGCGGCGCGGCGGACGACGGCGGGCGGCGCAGCGCGGTGTGGAGCACCGCGCGGTCCTCGGTGACGTTGATGTGCTCGCCCGCGAACATGGCTGTGATGCGACCGTCCAGCCCGACCTCATCGGCGAGGCGGACGAGGAGGTCGAGCGTCTCGTCGGTGAGGAGGTTCTTCGACAGGTCGACGTGCAGGTCACCGACCGTTCGGGTGAGGCGTGCGGTGCGTTCGCCGTCGGCGGCGAACCAGCCGCGCAGGTCGGGCTCGAACGCGGAACGGTGGGCCGTCAGGTCCCTCCAGGCGCTCGTCGCGGTGGCATCGATCGGTGTGGTGGTCACAGGTTTTCCCTCTCGCGAGCTCGGTG
>JAYTSH010000362.1:0-19339 GCA_043745755.1 Cellulomonas sp.
GTGGGGCTGACCGCCGAGCCATCCGAGGAGGCCTTCGGCCTGGACGACGTCGCCGACGATCGTCGCCTTCCGGTAGCCGCGCAGGGCCGTGGCGAAAGCCGGTGCGGACCTGCTCACGACCTCAAGGCGCCGGTCGAGCAGCGCGGCCGCGCCCTGCTGCACGGCCGCGTCGTCCGAGCGGGACACGCCCGTCGCGATGACGTCTTCCTCCAGGACGTGGAACCAGCCGTCGACGACGTCACGCAGGGCGCTGGGCTGCGCCTCGGCGGTCGCGAGGTTCTCGATGATGCGGCGGTAGACGGTCTCGAGCCGGTGCAGCGGGGTCTCGGTCTCGGACACCTGGATCTCGGCCGTCGCGAAGCCGCGCTTCTTCGCCCGTTCGATCAGCCACCGCGCGAAGAAGGTCTTGCCGGAGCCGTACTCGCCTCGGACGGCCTTGAACCCTGCACCCCCGGCTGCCGCGACATCGAGCTCGGCGTCCAGCGCCACCTCGAAGCGGGCCAGGCCGACTGCCATGACGTCGAGTCCCTGCTGTGGCACCGTGCCGCGCCGCAGGGCGTCGATGATGTCGCGGCGCCGACGAGCGCTGATCTCAACCACGGGCGTCCGCCAGCTCGAACTGCTCATCCAGGAGCGTCTCGTCGAGCAGCACTGTGACCCCGTCGGGGTCCAGCGCGATGACGGGGTAGCCGTCGACGTTGAGGAGTCGGCTGATCGCCGCGAACACGCTCCCGAACGACGTGGCAGGGATGTCCAGCGCGCCGGCAAGGGTGTCGCGGTGGACCCGACCTCCCCCATCGAGAAGAGTGTTGAGGGCCACGACGACCTGGTCGTGCGCCAGCGCGTGGCGTCCAGCGCGCGTGCGCTGGTGCTCGTAGACCTGACTCGCTGCGAGCCGGTCGACCAAGGACGCCACGATGGCTGCCGCGAACACCCCCTCCACCGCAGCGTCACTCGGGCACGTCTTCGCTCTCGTCGGACATGGCGACGAGCAGCCCCCTCATGGCCGCCCGGATGACGTCGAGTGCGTCGGCTCGCGCGAAGAGCGGCACTGCGGGGATCGACGGCCGTCGCTTCCAACCGAGCGCCTCGGCGTCGGTTGCGCGCTCAGCCACTCCCGGCAGTCCGGCGAGCTGCTGGAGCACATGGGCCGTGGCCACCCCGCTCACGCCCCTCCCGGACTTGTGGATCCAGTCGAGGTTGATGGCCCAGACGGGTCCACCGTCGGGGGCGCCATAGGCGTAGACGGACCACGGTTGAATCCGTCGCCCGCCGGACGTGAGGACGGCAGTGACCGATGGGCGTAGTCCGTCGCCCCAGTACAGCTCGGCCGCCTTGCCGAGGGCGAGGTGCTGCTCGATCAGCCCGTCGATCGAAGTCGCCAGGGCCGCAGTCGTGTGCTCGCGGATGTCGACGAGCAGGTCATCTCGCGCCCACCGCTTCGATGGCGCCGTCGTCGTTGCGCGGACCGCCTTGCCCCAGTCGTTGGGCTGGACGACGAGGGTGAGGAGCGGGGCAGGAAGCGAATCTCCGATCTTCACGACGCCGACCTGGACGGCGAAGAACCGGGTGTTCTCGTTGGTGCGCTCGTTCAGCCACTCGAGCGCGGCTCGATGCTCGTCGCGGAAGGCCGGCGCGACCCAGATGATCGTCGTCGGATCGGTGCCGCCGGCGTAGGTGAGGATCTGGCCAAGGTGATGGTGGTCGCTCGCCTCCAGCTGATTCTCGATGATCACGCGCTCGCCGGATGCCCGATCCTTGCCGATCAGATCCAGGCTGAAGTTCCCGACCGGATGCTCGGCGGTCTCGAGCTCAAGGTCCATGCCGAGCACCTCGGAGAGGACGTCGGCGTTCTCGAGCAGCCATGGCGTGAGGTCTCGCGCTTCGTCGTGCCACACAGCGCGAGGCGACACGGAGGTCAGTCGGCCGAGCACGGGGAGGTCAGTCTTGTGTTTCTTTCCAACTCTGCGCGGTGAAAAGAGGGACGGGCAACGGCGCCGGCTTGAGGTCGAGAACACTCTGGTCCGCAATCAGGGTAGCCAGCGATTCAACCTGGGCGAGCAACGGTGCCGCTTCGAGGTCGAGATCGAGGGTGTGCTGGATGATCTCCACGCCCGTCTCGCGGACGAGGTGCCGCTTCTCCACCTCGTTGCCTTTGGCGTAGACAAGGTGGCCGGTGCGGAGGCCCATCACGGAGCAGTATGCGAGCATCTGGTAGAGGTCGGCGTTCGGGAAGCCGCTGGGCTTCTCGGCCTTGTATTTGGCGTCGATCACGGCCGTCGGCGCGCCAGGGCTCAGCCCGTACCAGACCAGGTCGGGCTTCATGGAGACGTCACCGCCGACGTCGAGGTGCCAGCGGTCCTGTGGCTTGTAGTGACCGCCACGCCTGCGCAGGGCGTCGCCGAGCGCTTCGGTCACGAAGTTCTCGAAGACCTTGGCCATATCGAGCATGAACCCGTTGACCTGCACGATGCCGTCGTGCTGCTCGACGGATCCGCCGCGCAGCACGAGCTCGGCGAGGTGCAGTGCGAGCTGGTAGCGCGCGTTCAGACGCGAGGGTTGCCACGCCGGCAGCGCGGCGCCCCTTCGGAGGGTCGTCACATCGGCGGTGGCGCGCATCAGTCGCAGCAGGGTGCGGCGGGTCACGGCGTCGACCTGCGGCAAGGCGAGTAGTCGCTCGGTGGCCCCGCGCAGCAGCTGATTCTCCGGGATGTCGGTCCCGTACTCGTCGTACCGCACCTCGAGTGGGATCGCCAGCCCGAAGCGCCGCTTGAGCTGGTCCGCGGTCCGCAGGCGACCACGCAGCACAGGCGAGGCGGTGTCCTCGACTCGGTAACCCTGGAGCAGGCCCTGCTGGGTTGCCTTGTCGGCCTGGCGGGCGAAGGCGATAGCGATAGCGGCAAGCAGATGGGGCTCCTCGGTCAGCCCGAGGTCCTCGTCGCGCCATGCCTTGTGGTCGCTCGCGTATCCGAGCAGGAAGAACAGCCGTCGGATCGACACCTTCGGTTGGACCCAGAGCTCGACGCCCGAGACCCTCGCGACGCCGACCTTCCCGTTGGGGCCGATCGTCCACCAGCCGTCCTGCAGGGCGGGCGTGGCCGTGACGAGTCCGCTGGCGCGCAGGGCGACGCCAACTCGGTCGCTGAGGCGGACGTCGACCGGGTCCCCGTTCTCCCGCAGGTCGATGCGCATCAGGGGTGTTCGGGCTCCCCGCCATCACTCTGCGACTCCGTGACGGAGGGCCCTGGCTCCGCACCCTCGTCAGGCCGGTCGGCCAGTTGGATCCTCGTGAGGATCCGCTGGAGCGAGTACTCCTTGGCGACGTCGAGACCCTCGCCGAAGTGGTGCTCCTCCAGTAGCGGCAGGATCGACGTCTCCCAGGCGACGGCCATGCCGTCGCCCATGTTCACCGAGTCGCGCATGAAGTAGGACGGCCCGATCTTGAAGTCCTCGTCCTGGATCAGCCCGTTGAGGTGGTCCATCACGAGCGCGGCGGTAGGCGGCAGCTGCCGCCGCTCCAACCACTTGCCCAGCATGCTGCGGGTCGGCTCGGCACTCGGGTGCAGGGCCTTGAACGCGAACCGGCGGCGCATCGCCGCGTCGACGAGCGCGATCGACCGGTCGGCGGTGTTCATCGTGCCGATGATGAACACGTTGGGCGGCATGGTGAAGCCAGCCTCGTCGCCTGTGCTGTACAGCAGGTCAATGGCACTGTCGCGGTACTCCAACAGGAAGTACAGCTCACCGAAGACCTTGGCGAGGTTAGCCCGGTTGATCTCGTCGATGATGAGGATGTACGGAGTCGACAAGTTCTCTCGCGCTGTGTCGACGAGCCGGCGGAAGGGTCCGGGCGTCAGCGTGAACCCGACAGTTCCGCTGCCATCCTTGGCAAGCGCAGGCCGGTAGCCCTCGAAGAAGTCTTCGTAGCTGTATGCGGGGTGGAACTGGACAAGCTTGACCGCGGCGCTGTCGGTGAGGTGTGCGGCGATCTCTCTCGCCAGGTAGGTCTTCCCCGTGCCAGGAGGGCCGTAGAAGATCATCTGGTGACGGTCGGCCAGCAGGTCGATGCACTCCTGGAGCCAGTCGCGCTGCACAAGGAGCCGCGACGCCAGCTCGTCGCTCGCAGCCGCGAGGTGCAGCTCGGGCGCGGCAACCTTGTCAGCGACGACCTTGGTCGGCACATCGCTGCGGATGAGGGCCCTGAGCGCCGCGAGATCGCCGGTGAGGTCGACGATGGGGTGCTGGCTCGACAGCTTGGGACCCACTCCGGCGGGCAGGTCGATGAGGTCGATCGGTGCGCCGATGTTCGACCACGCGACCGTGCGGCGGAGGTTCGAGCGCTCATCTGTGCTCTGCACCGAGACGGCTGCCCCCGTGATGTCCCCGAGGTAGAAGCCTGAGCCGTCGTTGGTGACGACGAGGTCGCCGACCTGGATCCTGTTCACGAAGAGGTCGAGCTCGGTCACCTTCTCGTTGCGAGTGTTGTAGGACTTCTGGGAGTAGTCCTCCTCGACCACTGCGGCGATCTCGCTCCGGCTCAGCGGGAGGGTGAGTGCTCGGATCTGGCTCGCGGCCACCGAGCACGACCCGCGTTCGAGCCAGACCGGCACGAGGTTCTTGCCGTTGACGTTGTTGCCGCGGACCAGCCACGCGCGCCGAGGGGTCTCAGACTCTTCGCCGTCGATGAGCTGGATGAGCTCGTGGGCGGTCAGTCGCTGAGCCTGGCTCGCCCTGCCCTCTTCGTCGAAATCAACACCCTCCTCGCGCAGTAGCGCCGTGGGGTCGGCCTGATTGGCGGGGTCCGCCCACCTGAAGCCATCGGCCACCGTGCCGTTGGCGGACAGCACCCGAAACGCGTTGGGTGATGGCGTCTTCGTCATGAAAGTGCCCACGCCCGATGCGTCGAGGCCCGACACCTCCGCGAGGTCGCCGTAAGTGGTCCATGAGCCAGCTTCGAGCAAGTCCAGCGCGGCGTCCAGACGGGTGTACTTCGCGTTCGTCTCGAGCCGGGCCTGGGTAGCGTGGCGCTCCTCCATGGCCGTGTCGTAGTCATGGAGCATCGACAGGTAGAGGTCCTCCGCGTCGCCTGCGCCGTCGAGCGCCGCTACGCCGATGTCCGTGAGCTGCCAGCCTTCGCGGTCCTTGCTCATCCAGCCCGCGATCCTGGTCCAGCTGGAGTCGAACCGAATCGCAGTGTCGCCCCGGATCTTTCCCGTCGCGGTGAGAGTCGCCTCATGGTCGTTGAAGGGGACGCGCCGGCGGACCTCCGCGACGACGTCCGCCGCCATGCGGGGCTCGCCGAACTCGCGCAGCACCTCGAGCATGGTTTTGAAGAGCACCGCGTGCCGCACCGTCGTGCTCGGAGGCGTGCTGGTCTCGTCCGACATGGCCTTCCTCTGTCTCAGTGTGGTCGGGAGTCTGTCAGGTAGGGCGACTCACGGCGTCGTTCAGCAGTCTGTCAGGCGGGACAGGCTCGCCCAGGCCCAACCGGCCGGGTGAACCCCATTGCCGAGACGGGAAGATGTACGTACGCTACCCGTACATCCAGGAGGTAGTGATGACACGGCAGGCGACGGCCCGCGCAACGAAGAGCCAACGTATCGAGGTCCGCGCCACCGAGCGTCAAGAGGCTGTGCTCCGGCAGGCCGCATCTGCGACGGACCGGACCATGACCGATTTCATCCTGGCGACTGCCGTTGAGCAGGCGGAGCGCATCCTTGCCGAGCGCCGGTGGTTCACGGGCACCGCTGAGCAGTACGAGGAGTTCCTGCGCCTGCTCGACGAGCCGCTCGACGCGACGGACAAGTTCGAGAAGCTGTGGACCCGGCCTTCGCCCTTTGGCGAGCCGTTCACCCCGACTGCTCGATGAAGCAGGGAGTCCTCGAGCCGCCGAGACGCCTGACGAGGGACGACGACCGCTCAGCGTTCGACAGCGGGGCGGCGGAGCTCGACGACTGGTTCCGACGGTTTGCCTTCGAAAACCAGCAGGCCAACAACGCCGTCACCTACGTGACGGTGCGCGACGGCGTCGTGCTCGGGTACTACGCCATCGCGATGTCGGCGTACACGACCACGGGCCTCCCCGAGAGGATGCGCAAGAACCGTCCGGTCGAGACGCCATGCATCCTGCTCGCCCGCCTGGCCGTCGATGTCACCGCCCAGCGTCAAGGCGTCGGTGCTGCGCTGCTGAGGCATGCGATGGAGCAGTCGTTCACGCTCAGCCAGCAGGTCGGAGCAGCCGCTTTGCTCCTCCATTGCCGAGACGAAGTCGCGAGGGCTTTCTACCTGGCGAACGGCAACTTCATCGCCTCGCCGCTCGACCCCCTCCACCTCATGCTGTCGATGAAGGAGATCCGGCTGCGCCTGCGGCCGTGAGGGCTGCGACTGCCTCATCGGCGCGCTCTCGCCTCGGAGCAGATCGAGCGTCGCGAGGTCGACCTGTGCGTCTGAGGACGTTGGCGATCAGGTCAGCGGTCATGGCTCGAAGCGACTGGGTGGCGGGGGCCGTGGCCGGCGGGAGGGTCGAGGGGGCTGGCGTAGGTGGTGCCGCGGGCGGCGGCGTCGGCGATGGCGTCGTAAGTCTCGAGGATGAGGCGCTTGGTGCGGAACTCGCCGTGGTCGCGCTCCTCGTACTTGCGGACGACGAAGAAGGAGTCCATGACGTGTTCGACCTCGGCGCGGGTCAGCCCGTAGAGGTGGAACATCGCGGCGTCGAGCTCGACGCGAAGCTGCTCGCGGCGCTCAGGCAGCCACCGGAATGGTGGGCCGGGGTCCGAAGCTGCGGGCATGTTCATGACGTCGGCCGCATACGACGCGAGACGTGCGGAGGTGTACGTGAGCTCGAGCACGCGCGCCCTGACCCAATTGCCTAGTGGCTCCGCGCTGACGCCGGCCAGCGGCTCGTTGAACCGCGCTGGAGCCGGAGTGGCGAGCTGGTTCACGACTCCGTAGGTCATGTGGGTGCCGCTGAGCTTCTGGCGCGCGACGAAGTCGTTCACGTGTGAGGACTGGACCGCCTGCAAGAGGGGCGCGTTGCCGGGGTCCCTGAGAAGTGACAGCGGGAAGACGTGTCCGACGGCGGAGCGGGGCAGGACGCTCGGGACGAAGGTGCGCGCGTCGCTTGACCTGGCGATGTCGCGCCAGCCGAGGAACCAGTCGCGGTCCCAGCGGTCGCCGATGGCGGCCTCGACCTCCTTCTCGGCGACCCAGTACCGCGCGAGGGGCTCCTTCGCAGGGTCGTCGTGCTGTTCGGGGGTGAGGCGCGGCAGCGTGCCCATGTTGAGCTGTGCCTGGGTGGCGTTCTCGTAGGTGGAGTATCTGTGGTCGTAGTGCGAGAGCAGCTTGGCCTCATACAGCGGTACCCACCGCTGTGAGCCGTCCGACCACGCCCAGCCGTCGAAGTCGGCGCCACGGTTGCGCAGGTCGTCGGCGGTCTCGAAGAGACCGGAGTCGTTGGCCATGTCGAGGAGCCTCGTGAAGCGCAGACCCCAGGGGTTCGTGCCCTCAGAGTCGTTCATGAGAACCGGGTGGCGCCGGTAGATGCCGATCGTGATCTCGGCGTCCGCACGGGTGCGGAACATGGGCAGGGTGCCGGTGTTGGGGTTGAGCATGAGGATCTCGTCGGCGGCGAGCGAGAATCGTGAGGTGACCGCGTCGGTGACGTGACGCGTAAGGACGGAGAGTCGGGACTCGTCGACCGGCCGTCCACCGCTGATGCATGAGATTGCGAAGCGGAAGGCGTGATGGACGCCCTCGAAGATCTTGGCTTCGTTCTCGAAGTCGTAGAACGCGACGAGCCTCTTGTGGGCGACCGTGCCCCCGAAGAACGCTGCTGTGGTTGCGTCCGTCGCCAGGCCGGTGGGAGTGATGATGCCCATGCGGCCGGCGTAACAGATCGACGAGCGGAAGAGCTCGGCGAAGACGCTGTAGGTGTTCACGTCGCCGACACCGCACAGCGGGTACCGGCCGGACTTGCGGAGGTAGTGGCTCGTGGCCTCAGCCTCGCGTCCGGCGGCGTCCCATTCCGCGGAGAGCGTCGGATTGGTCTCGCGGAGGGCCGTGATCAGGGCCTTGCGGGCTGCCGAGTTAGCCGCGCCGGCGACCTCGGCGTCGCGCTGGGCGAAGAACTCCTGCTCCTGAAGCTTGATGCGCTCCCACGGCGGGTTGCCGACCATCGCGGTGAAGCCACCCCGCCAACCGTTCGCCTCGGACGCCGTGGTCGTGGAGACCTCGAAGATCTCGGGGAACTCGAGGTACCAGTGGAAGAAGCGGTACTGGACCGCGAGGCGCTGGACGGTGCGGACGGTGTCGTCCGAGGCGGTGCCGTCCTGGAGGGCGTCGAGGGTGGCGGAGGTGACGGTGGGAGCACCGGCTGACTTGCGCTGGACGAGCGCGGCGCACCAGCCGTCGGCGTACAGCCGGTCCCGCACCAGCTCGGGGGACGTGAGGTACGCGGCGTAGGCCTGCTTGGCGGCGTGGACGTCACGCAGAGCCGTGACGACGTTTGGGGTGGGCAGACTGAGGTGGGTGGCCGCGAGCTGCCTACGCAGGATGATGTTGCTGACGCCGACTTCGCCGACGCTGAAGAGCGAGTTGTCGCCGGCTTCGCGTTCGATCCTGTTGCGCTTCTTCAGGCCGCTCGTGATGGCCTTGTCGTCGCCGGCGAGGGCTATGAAGGCGTCGTCGGGAAGGGCGGCGTCGAGCAGAGCAGGCGTGGTGCCGAGCAGGGCGTTGCCGACCTTGATGTGGGCGTCGAGGAAGGACAGCGGGCGTCCGGGCTGCATCGACTCCAGCCAGAGCGAGACTCTGGCGAGCTCAGCCGCCATCGGGTTGAGATCGACGCCGTAGATGCAGCGGTTGACCACGTCATAGATCGCGTCCTGCAAGTGGCCGGGTGTGGGATCGGCCTCGCCTGTGCGGACGATCGCCAGGCGTTCGGCGATGCGCCGGGCGGCGGCGACCAAGAAGTGTCCCGACCCACACGCGGGGTCGCAGACGGTGACCGCGAGAAGCCCCGCCTCAGGATCGGCCGCGCGCGTGGCCTCGTCGAGCAGCGGGGTGAGGGTCTCGTCCAGGACGAGGTCGATGAGCGACGTCGGGGTGTAGTAGGAGCCGGTGGTCTTTCGGTCGTTGCCGGCGAGGTTCTCCAGGGTGAAGGTCTGCTCCGCGGTGTTGTGGCGGGGGACGAGCTCGAGGAGGGACTCGTAGATGCTGCCGAGCTCCTCGGCGCCGAGGTTCTTGTAGTCGACGGTGCGCTGGGGTTGCCCCTTCGGGCGGACGACCGAGAGGTCGCGCACGGCTGAGAGCAAGGCGTCGTTGGGCAGGGCCGCGTGGGCGAGGATCTCCGCGCCCTGGTCGTCGAAGAGGCCACCGAGGCCGGGCAGGGCGAGTTCAGGGCATCCGTCGTCCTGGCCGAGGTGGGTGATGACCAGGCGCAGGGCCTCCCACAGGTCGGTGTGGCGAGTTCCCCGCCGGCGCAGCGCGAGGCGGCGCAGGTGGGTGGTGGAGTAGTAGTCGCGGTAACGCGCGCGAGCGGCTACGTCGGAGCCCTCGGGGTGCAGGGCTTGGCGGTCCTCGGCGACGAACAGGAACAGCAGCCGGTAGACCAGGCGCAGCAGGGCCTGGTGGTAGTCGTCGAGGCTGAGGGTCTTGTCCTCGATCTGCTCTCGCAGGGCAGCGTTCTCGGGGGCGCGCAGGAAGCCCGTGCCCAGGTCGGCGATGGCCCTCTGGACTCCGTCACTGAGCAGAGCGAGCGCACGTGTTCCGGATGCGATGGCGCTGGATCGCCACTTCTCCAGCCAGCAGTCGGCGGGGCTGGCCTCGTCGCCGGGAACCTCGACCCGGGACTGGTGCAGCAGCAGATACAGGACGACGAAGTCGGAGAAGAGCTCCCCGGTGAAGATCGACTCCAGGTCGAACTCGACGTAGGACTGGGTCGACAGCGACGTCGAGTCGCGCAGCAGGCGCAGGCTGCGGCCGTTGGAGACCATCGCCCAGAGGTGGGTGTCGCTGCGGTTGAGCAGCTCTTGCACCATCGCGTGCGGGGCACGGTCGGCGGCCCCAGGAACGCCCTTGGTGCGCTTGTCCAGATCCACACCCCAGCCGAGCAGGTGGATCGGCGCCCGACCCCACTGGTGGGACACCGGGTAAGCCTTCCCGCCGGCAGCGATGCCGCCCGGAGGGGTTGGCTGCAGGCGGCCGTAGTCGAGCTCGCGGAACAGGACCTGCAGCCATCGCTCGCGGGTGACCCCGACGGCCGGGTCGCCGTCGGGCAGCTTCGCCAGGGCCTCGCGGAACGTCGGCCACACCCCGCTCAGATAGGCCCACGCTCGGTTCGCGGCCTCGCGGGGCGTCTCACCGGCGAGGTGATAGTCGGCAGACTTCAGGCCGCCGAGGTCGGGATCACCCGCAGCGATGCGTCCGAGCAGGTCCGCCGGGAGCATCGCCCCGACGGTGCGGATCGCCGACAGCTCGGCGCTCATGCCTGTCCTCCGGCGACGACGGGAAGGTACACGTAGACACCGAGCACATCGACGGGCTTCTGGGCTCGCACGCGTAGACCCTGGCGGCTGGCGCCCGCTCCGGCGCGCACCCTGCGGTGGCTGTCGAGCAGCTTCGTGGCGTGCTCGTCGGCTCGGACGTTGAGGTGCTCGGTGAGCAGCTCGACCTTGGCCAGGCCCTTGGCAATGAGGTCGCGGGCCTGGTCGGGCGGGATGTTCGCCTCCGCGTGAGCCCCGAGCAGCGCGGAGACCTCGTCGGGAGTCAGGAAGTCCGGGCTCTCGGGCTGGCCGCGGAAGCCGATGAGCTCGGAGTCCTCGGCGACGAGGGGGCGGATGCCGTCGCGTGCGGGGAGGTCGAGATGGAAGCGGTAGCGCACCAGCAGGAGCGTCGTCCGGCTGGTGACGTGGCTCGTGCGGATCACGCCTGCCCGCCGGGCGGGTCGGGCATCAGGCGCGGTGGCGGAGTCGAGGGCTGAGTCGAGCACGTGGCGGGCGATCGCCTCGACGTTGCGATCGGTGCGGACCAGCAGCGCGTGGCGCCGGGGGACGGGCATGTCGCGGTGGAAGGGCAGCGGCTCGGCGTGGCCGGCGGGGAGGGCGTCACGAACGCCGATGGCGACGGTGGTGGTGACCGCTTCAAAGCCGTCTCTTGTCGGGGTGACAGAGGAGCCGAGGGAGCGCAGGGCCTCTTCGACGAAGGGCCCGATCTGGCCGTGAGTGCCCAGAGACGCGCGGACCTCGGCCACCTCCGTGGCGACGTCTTCGGGGTGGATCGCGCCTTGGGCGTACTTGGTGCGCGAGGCCTTCTCGGTCTCGGCGGCCGATCTCCACTCCAGCTCGAGTCGCTTGTCGGCCTGGGCGAGCCCCAGGTCGAGCTCGAGCTGCTGATGGTCGACGCCGCGTAGCAGAAGTCCTTCCAGCAGGGCCTCCAGCACGCTGTCCGAGCCGCTAGGCACCGGCACGGAGACGCCGGTCGCCTTGCTGATGGCCTGGTGGCGACGGATCAGCACGTCCAGGACGATGCCGTCGATGCTGTTGTCCTTGCCGTAGAGGGTGACCGCGCGGACCCTCGGGGCGGTCTGGCCGAACCGGTCGACGCGGCCCTCGCGCTGCTCGTGGCGGGTCGGGTTCCATGCGAGGTCGTAGTGGATCACTGCCTGGAAGGCGTCCTGGAGGTTGACCCCCTCGGAGAGGCAGTCGGTGGCGACGAGCACGTGCCGAGCGGCAGTCGCGGTCAGGTCTCGGATGCGCTGCTGGCGCTCGGCGGGCGGCAGCACCCCGGTGACGGCGGTCACCTCGGCCGAATTCTTCAGGGCGGTCGCCAGATGCTCGGCCACGTAGTCGGCCGTGTCGATGAAGCGGCAGAAGACGATCGGGTCGAACCCGTCTGCGAGGAGGCTCTTGACCTCCTTGACGAGGGTGGCCAGCTTCACGTCGGCCTGGGGGCCTCGGAGCGCGTCTGCTGCTTTGGCCATCGTCCGCAGCCGGCTTCGCTGACTGGGCGTCACCGTGTCGTCCCCGGCGTCGTCGCCATCTCCAGCGGTGGTCAGCGCGCCGGGCGTGACGTCGACCGACTCGATCGCCTCGTCGTCGGCGAGGTCGAGCACGGTTGCCCGCCCCAGGGCGTCGGCCTCTGCGGCGTCCTTGGCCTCGGCAGCGACCGCCCGCATCCGGAGCGTCGCGGCGGCCGCCGCCGGCGAGGAGGCGAGGGTGCGCAGCAATGCCAGGACGGACCACCACTGGACCCGTTGGCGCACCGAACCGTCGTCGGCGCTGCGCACCTGCTCCCTGGCGTAGTCGAGCACCTGGGCGAAGAGGGTCCGGTAGTCCGCAGAGAGGGCGTAGGGGACCTCGCGCGTCTCGCGGTCGGACGGGAACTGGGTGTCCTGGTCGAGGTACTTGCGGATGTCGGCGCGGCGTCGCTGGACGAAGTGCTGGGCCAGCCGGTCACGGCCGCGCGGCTGGTCGAGGTTGATCGTGGCGAGCCCGGGGTCGAGCAAGCCCAGGAGGTTGCGGAAGCCCTCGTCCTTGCCCGAGTGGGGCGTGGCGGTGACGAGGATGAGGTGACGCTTGGGGTCCTTGGCGAGGTCGATCAGGAGCTCGTGGCGCCGGTGGCGTTGCCGTCCACCGCCCGCGGCCTCGTCGGAGACGGCTGTGTGGGCCTCGTCGACGATGACAAGGTCGGCGCAGTGGTTGAGGAACTCGCTGCGGTGTCGATCGGACTTGATGAAGTCGGTCGAGACGACGACGTGCGGGTACCGGTCGAAGAGGGACTCGTCCATCCTCAGGTCGCGCTCGAGGCGGCGCACCGTGGAGGTGAGGACGAGCTCGGCGTCGATGTTGAACTTCTCGGCGAGCTCCTGCTGCCACTGCTCGGCCAGGGCCGGGCTGCACAGGACCGCGAGGCGCTTGGCATCACCCTGGGCCAGCAGCTCCGCCGCGATGAGCCCGGCCTCGATGGTCTTGCCGATCCCGACGTCGTCGGCCACCAGCAGCCGCACGGTCTCCTGGCGCAGCGCCATCATGAGCGGGACGAGCTGATAGGCGCGCGGCTCGACGGCGATCCCCGCGATCGACCGGAACGGCCCGGCCGACGAGCGGAACCCGAGCTGGAGCGCTGTGCGCAGCAGGCCGGCGCTCGTGGCGTCGCCGAGGTCGTCGGGGCTCGGCAGGGGGTATGTAGCGTCCTCCACCTTCTCCAGGGCCGTGTGCAGCCCCGCCACGTCGTCGTTGCCACCACCGAGAGGTCGCAGGACGAGAAAGTCGCTGCTGCTGTCCGGCAGGACGACCCATTCGCGGCCGCGGGCTCGCACGAGCGAACCGGCGGCATACGTCTGTGTCGTCATCGAGGAGTCTCCTGGTGTTGGGGTGCTCAGGCGCGGGGGGTGCCGAACACGGAGGGGTACTTGCTGACGACAGCCGGCCAGGCGTCGTCGTGGCGAACCCGGATGACCATCCATCCGACGTCTTCCAGGCGCTCCTGGGCGTCGGCGTCCCGCTGCTGCTGGGTGGTGTGGTCGTGGACGGGGCCATCGACGAAGACGGCGACCGGGCCGGTGGGGAGATCGAAGACGAGGTCGGGCCGTGCCTGCGCCTCGGCGACGAGGACCTGGGCGCGGTCGGGCAGGCGGAAGGAGCGTTCGTCGAGCCAAGCGACGAACTGGTGCTCCAAGCTGGAGTCGGCGAGGGCCGCGAGCACGTTCCGCTGCTCGCCACGGGTGCGCCCACCGGCGCCGGTGCGGACGCGGGAGCCGGCAAGCTCGAGAAGCAGGTCGCGCACGAGGTGGCGGTTGATCAGGGAGTGCTCGTGCTGGTTGTTGTACGCGAGCAGGCACTCGTAGCAGGCGAGCTCGCAGCGCTCGGTGTCCGCGGGGGCATCGGGCGAGTGGCCGAGGTCGGCACCCGTGACCGGGTCGAAGTGCGCGATCTCGAGCGCCTTCGCAGCCACCATCGCGAGGGTGCCGGGCTCAGAGACGAGCCGTCGCAGCGCACCCGCCCCGCCTTCCGCGGCCTCGGTGAAGAGCATCCGGCCGCGCTTGTCCAGGTCAGGCAAGCCCTGGCTCTCGAGCTCGGAGTCCTCGAGCTGGAACGCCGCCTCCGCACCCCGCTCGAGGGCGTAGCGAAGTGTCGTCGCGGTGGACTCGTCGACGGCATGACCGAGCCGAAGGAGCAGGATGTTGCGTCGGTCTTCCACGTAAGGAATGACCTTGACGACCTTCTTCACGTCCTTGAGGTCAGTCATGCCCTCCGTGTCGATGGTCGAGTCGTCGGCGTCCTTCTTGTACGCCCAGCGGCCCGTCAGTGCGTCGAGGTAATAGCCGCGGTCGGCCGCGTCCTTGCGGCGGCGGCGGCCGATGTTGGCGATCCGGATGGTGGAGCTGTCACCGTAGGTCAGGGTCAGGAGGGGCTTGGGGTCGGTGCCTGACTCGACGTGAGCGTCGGCGTCGACTCGGCCCGGCCGATCGCCATGGTCGTGGAACCGGTAGGAGACCTCGAGCTCGAAGCCGGCGCGGCGGCGTTCCTCCTCGTCGCTGCTGATGCGCTCGCGTCGGCGGGTGAAGACCGTCTGCAGGCGCAGCAGCCCGTAGGTCTTGAGGCCGAGCTCAGCGCCGCACGAGTCGCAGACATCCGTGCCGGCGGCGACCGGGTGGTGGTAGCCGCAGGCCTCACATCGACGTGCCTCTTCGGTCTCGGCCGCCCCGGTGGTCTGCGAGGACTGGGGGACCTGGACGCGCTCGACCTCGTAGCGGGCGCCCTCGTGATAGATGAGCGCGCCGGGCCCGAACTCGCTGATCGCAAGGAAGCGAGGCCGCTGAAGGTAGTCGCCGTCCTTGCGGCCGCGCCCGCCGGGGATATACGCGGCCAGGGGCAACCTCGGGAAGGAGTAGCCGGGCAAGAAGCCCTCCGAGGCGAAGTACCGGTAGGAGTAGAAGTCCGTCTGGCCCTTCTCGGAGTCCTCGTTGCGGAGCAGGGCGAGCTGGTTCTTCGCCTCCCACGCGCGGCGCGACGCGGCGTCCTTGTCGAGACGCGGTGCGTGCGGAGCCACGGCGAGCTTGTTCTGCGTGTGGTACTCGGCCAGGGCGGTCCGGTACAGCGTGCGCCAGCGTTCCAGGGCTTCGTCGAGGTTGAGCGGGGCGCGGGTCACCTGGTCGGCGACCCAGCCGTCGTACCACCACGCGACCTGGTCACCGGTCCGGGCCCACGTCTTACGCACCTCGTTGATCACCGACTCGGCGTGCCGCGCCGCGCGGACCTGGACGTCCGGCTCCGTCAGCGCGCGCCACACCTCGGGAAGCACGTTCAGGGTCGGCTGCTCACCCGAGGCGTCGACGATGTCCGTGATCCGGGACTTGAGTGACTGCCCGGTCTCGGCGAGCCAGACGGCGTTGACGTGCGATCGGACGAGGTCCTCGTTGGCGAGGTCCAGCCGGGGCGCGGCGACAGAGCCGGCGACCATCTCGCGTGAGTGCCGGAAGTAGTAGGTGTCGTGGGAGTTGCCGGTTGCGCAGTAGGTCACGACCAGGGCTGGTTGGCCGCTGCGGCCTGCGCGGCCGGAGCGCTGGGCGTAGTTGGCCGGCGTCGGGGGGACGTTGCGCAGGCTCACGGCGTTGAGGCTCGCGATGTCGACGCCGAGCTCCATCGTGGGCGAGCAGAAGAGCAGCGGCAACGTTCCGTCTCGGAATTGCTGCTCTCGTTCTTCGCGCAGCACGCCGGGCACCTGGGCGGTGTGCTCCTTGGCCTGCAGGCCGCGGAGCCCGTCAGCCACCTCCGTATAGAGCGAGGTGAAGAACGGGTTGACGCGGATCGTGGCCTCGCTGTCGGTGCTCTTGCGCAGCGGGTCCTCCGCACCCTTGGTTCCGTCGCCGGCGCGCCAGCGGATGGCGGACGCCTTGAGCCGGTACCCGGGGACGTCGTCCTCGACGTTCACCTCGGTCAGCAGGCCGCCGTCCTCGCACAGGACACGGAACATGTCCTGGATGACGACCTGGGCGTCGTCGGTCGTGAGGTCACGGCCGAGGGCGGCGTCGCGCTTGAGGTAGCGGCCGAATGCTGAGCGCCCGGAGATGAAGAGGTCGGTCCAGCCCTTCTTCTTGGTCGCGGTCCGCGGGTAGACGATGCCAGCGCCGGCGACCGCCTCGCCCTCCGGCAGGGACCACGGGCCCGTCAAGTGCTGACGCGAGTCACGCTGGAGCTGCTCGAAGCCGGTCTGCGAGAGGCAGTCGACGTCGACCGCGAGCACGCGGCGCATCTCGTGCAGGAGGATTCCGGCAAGCTCCTTGCGCAGGTCGGCGGGGGCGTCGCGAAGGGCCGGATGGCAAGTCTTCCAGATGGTCGCGTCTGCCGCGATCTCGGGAAGGTCGACGTAGTCGACGCGGAGGAGGCCGGTCTGCTCGAGGTTGGGCATCGTGATACGCCAGCCCCGCTGCAGGTCGGTGTAGATGCGGTACTCGATGACGGACCGGAGGGCCTTGTAGGCCGACTCTTTCGCGGAGAACTTCGCGGCGGGGTTCGCCGCGAAGTCGACCATCTGCAACTGCAGGGCATCGGCGACCCGTTGCGCGACGACCTCGTGCGTCAAGCCCTCGTGGTGGTCGGCCATCGCCCGGTACAGAGCACCTCGCAGCTGGGTGACCTGGACGAAGTCGTTGAAGTGCCCGGCCTGGAGCGAGGCGTCCTGGCGGTTGTCGACGAAGGTCAACAGCTTGCGGGCGTCGGCCGGCAGCTCGCTCGGGGCCAGCTGTTTGAGGGAGCGCACGATGCTCGCGCTGACCACGGTGACGGCAGACGAGCGGCCCTCGCGATCGAGGGTGGCGAGCTTCGCGTAGTCGTTGCCGCGGACCTGCTCGTAGGAGACCCGGCACCGCATGCAGAATGCGAACGGCGTGGAGACGAACCACGCCTGGAGGCCCTCGCCTTCCGGTGCCTCGGAGCCGTCCGGGTCGACCCAGACCTCGGTCGGCAGGTACTTCACCTTCGTCGGGATGACCTCAGTCTGACCGTCGGGCGACGTCGAGAGCCAGTGGTCGGGAAGGCGGTTCGCGATCACCGGATCCTCCGGCCACGGCAGGTCCGTGGAGACGTAGAGGTAACCCGTGACGGAGTCGCCTCCGGACGCATCGGCGTCCTGCCGAGGTACGAAGGCTGCCCGTGAGCCCTGGGTCTTCGCAACGACCAAGTACTCCTGACCGCATTCGCGGCAGAATCCCAGCGGGAGCAGCGCCTTAGCGGGGTCGCCAGGCACTCTGAGCTGATAAGTGCTCGTGATGTACCTGATCTGCTCCGGCTCGAGCGAGACGTAGACCGTGTCGCCCTTGGAGAGGAACTGGTGCAGCCGGAACGCGAAGAGCGGGCGGTTGGTACGCGGGTCACGCTTCTCGGAACCGACCATCAGCGTCGCCCGAATCGCGGCGGCGGCCGCGTCTGTGGGGGTGCCCGTGCGGGCGGCGAGCTGCGCCGCAGCTGCATCAACGGTGGTGGGCTTGCGGCGCACGACACGTCCGCTGACGGCCTCGGTGTCGAGCCCGAAGGTGCTCTCGACCCAGCTGGCCAGGGGGTTCTTGGCGAGCTCATCGTAGGTCGCGGCTGAGATTGCGTGGGCGTTGCGTACAGACTCGCAGAGCGCATCGTCGGTGAATGGGATGCTCGAGGTCGCCCGGTTCAGGGTCTCCCCGATGACTCGATCTGGGGTGACCTCAGAGCCGAAGAGGCGGGTAGCAACCTCGGCGACTGACGTCTTCTGGTCGGCTGTCGTCCCGCCGGACGCCATCGTTGCTGAAGTACCGATGACCTGAAGGCTCGCTGACGCACAGGCATCGCGCAGGCGCCGAACGAGCATGGCGACATCCGCACCCTGGCGGCCGCGATACGTGTGCAGCTCGTCCAGAACGAGGAAGCTCAGCCCCTGCGCTGCCCGGATGAGGTGCTTGCGCTCATCGGGCCGCGTGAGGACAAGCTCGAGCATGACGTAGTTCGTCAGCAAGATATCCGGCGGGTTCGCAAGAATCTCGCGGCGCTTCTCATCCTTCTCCTGCCCGGTGTAGCGGGCGAAGGTGACCGGCTCCTGCCCCGCCGGGTAGCCAAACTGGAGGTACTTCTGCAGCTCAAGCGTCTGGGAGTTTGCCAGTGCGTTCATGGGGTAGACGACGATCGCCTTGACCCCGGGCTGACGCTGGCCGCCAGCCGCGGCACGCTCCCGCAACACGCTGTCGACGATAGGAACGATGTAGGCGAGCGACTTGCCCGACCCCGTACCAGTCGTCAGGGCGTAGGACTTGCCTGATCGCGCTGCGTCGATCGCTTCTCGCTGGTGGCGGTGCAATGTGAGGGGCGCTGAGCCCACGTCGTGCTCGTGCTGCTTCACCCGGAAGATCCGCTCGGCCTCGGGCTGCAGGATGCCCTCGTTCACGAGGTCCGTGACGGTCCCGCCGGTCTCGAAGCTGGGGTTCAGGCTGATCCACGGGTCGGGCCACTGAGCGCCGCCGTCGAGGAGCCCGGCGACGTGCTGGGCGATGCGGCGGTCCCGGATCTCGACGGAGCCGGACGTGAAGGCGCGATAGTCCTTGATCAGGTTCTCCCTGATCGCGAACACGTCCATTGTGCTGGTGCTCCCTTGGCCCTCGCGCGTCGAGTCTGCTGGGGAGTCTGCCACTCATCGACGAACAAGTTCGGCCCCCACGATGCAACGCGGCGTGTGCGTCGATGCGGCGGCCTCAGCATGCTGCCCGGAATGACCGGCATCTGCGGACTGGATCTTCCTGGAGGCAGCCCTGCGACTGCTGGCTTCGGGTCACCAGCCTTGTCTTGACGGAGCGGCGCGGGCGGCAAGGTTCATCGGTTTGCCCGGTGCGGCGAACCCTGAGCCAGGGCGGGTTGGACTGGGCGGTGTCATAGCGTCGAAGTCGTGCCCTCGGCTTCGTCGGCTGCGTAGGCGATCACCTCGAGAATCAGGTGCAGAATGCCGCCCGGAGCGAATGTCAAGGGCCATTGAGTTCTGCGAACACCGCGGGCTGCCGACGGACCCCCGCGAGATGTTCGGCATCCACGGTGCTCGCCCAGTCGTGCGTCGTGTTGCGCCACGGCATCATTCCAGAGTCGCCCATCCGTGGATTCTCCCCCAAGGCAGGACGCGCAACGCCTCGTCAAGGGCCATTGAGTTCTGCCCAGCGGGTCACCGGTCCCGCCTCTCGCGGCCCGCTTGGGCTTGGGGCCATCGGACCGTCTTATGAGCCGAACTCAGCACGCGCTGAGGCACCCGATCTCGCACTCGCAGCTGCCCGCTGTGGCACCAAGTTTGGCACCACGGCCGCCGAATCGGCCGATCGAGCCACTCAGGACGAAGG
>JAYTSH010000363.1:0-2041 GCA_043745755.1 Cellulomonas sp.
GCTGCGCTCGGGCTCGGTCCCCACGGCGGTCCGCGCCGGCATCGGGCTGTGCCCCGAAGAACGCAAGAGTCAGGGACTGCTGCTCGACGAGCCGATCTATCGGAACATCACGCTGTCCACCTTTTCCAGGTTCGCGCACGCCGCGCTGCTCGACGAGAGAGCTGAACGGGCCGCAGCGAGCACCCAGATTGCGGCGCTCGACCTGCGACCGGCGGATCCGGACCGTCCCGCACGGACGCTCTCGGGCGGCAATCAGCAGAAGGTCCTGCTCGCGCGCTGGCTCGTGCACGGGTGCCGTGTGCTCCTCCTCGACGAGCCCACACGCGGGGTCGACGTCGGCGCGCGCTCCGAGATCTACGCGCTGATCCGTGAGCTGTCCGCCGCGGGTGCGGCAGTCGTCGTGGTGTCGAGCGAGATCGACGAGGTGCTCGGACTGTCTGACCGGGTGCTCGTCGTCTCGGAGGGCCGGATCGTGCACTCCGGGCCTGCGGCAGAGATCGACGAGCACCGAGTGCTCGACCTCGTGATGGAAGGAAGTGCCGCGTGAGCGAGCAGAGCGTCGCCCAGGGGATCGCGCCCGGGCAGTCCACCCAGCAGCCAGCGGCCACGACGGCGAGCCGGTTCCACCGGGTCTTCGGCGGATCCGTGGGCCGCAACCTCGGCCTGGTGATTGCCTTCATCGCTCTGTGCGTCGTCGGGCTCGTCACCGCAGGCGACCGGTTCGCGAGCGTCGACAACGTGATGACGATCCTGCGCCTGGCCGCCGTCATCGGGGTGCTCAGCGTCGGGATGACCTTCGTCATCACGGCAGGCGGCATCGACCTGTCGATCGGCGCGGTCGTGGGCCTCTCGTCCGTCTGGGCGACGACCCTCGCGACCCAGACGATGGCCCAGAACACGCACTGGATCATCATGGTCGGTGTCGGCGTGGCGGTCGGGACGGCGTGCGGGCTGGTGAACGGGGTTCTCGTTGCATACGGCAAGGTGGTGGCCTTCATCGCCACGCTCGCGATGATGGCCGGCGCGCGCGGCCTCGCGGAGATGATCTCGAACCGCCAGACCCAGATCGTCAAGGTCCAGGGGTTCCTCGACTTCTTCCGCGCCGACCTGCTCGGTGTGCCCGTTCTCGTCTGGATGTTCGTGGTCGTCGCGGTCGCCGGCTGGGTGCTGCTCAACCGGACGACGTTCGGTCGGCGCACGGTCGCGGTGGGTGGCAACCCGGAGGCCGCACGCCTCGCGGGCATCAACGTGCGTCGCCACGTGATGTACCTCTACGGGCTCGCGGGCCTCACCGCGGGCATCGGCGGAGTCATGATGCTCGCCCGAACGACAGCGGGGACGTCCACCCACGGCCAGCTGTACGAGCTGGACGCGATCGCTGCGGTCGTCGTCGGCGGGACGTTGCTGGTCGGGGGTCGCGGAACGATCGTCGGCACCGTGTTCGGCGTCCTGATCTTCTCCACGCTGACCAACGTGTTTACGCAGAACAACCTGTCCACGTCGGCCCAGGCCGTCGCGAAGGGCGTGATCATCGTCGTCGCGGTGCTGCTCCAGCAGCAGTTCGCGTCCCGCAGCCGCGGCGCCCCGTGACCACCCGAACCTGCAGGCTGGTTCAGCCCGCGGTCACCACCGTCCGAACTGTCTCCCCTCGCACCACCCGATCAAGGAGGATCGTCATGTCCGCATCACCGACCCTGCGCCGCAGGTTTGCCCTCGTCGCCGGATCTGCAGCCGCTGTCGCGCTGCTCGTCGCCGGCTGCACGTCCAACACCCCGGCGAGCACCGCCACGAGCGCGGTTGCTGGTGGCGCGAACGTTGCCGGCGGCAACAACGACGTCGGCAAGAAGATCGTCATCGGCTTCTCGGGGCCGGCCGCTGACCACGGCTGGTTGAGCGCGATCAACAAGGGCGCGATCGCCGAGGCGGCCAAGTACCCCGACATCGAGCTCAAGGTCGCCGAGGGCACCAACGACGCTAACCTGCAGATCAGCCAGGTCGAGACCTTCATCAACGACAAGGTCGACGCGATCGTGCTGCTGCC
>JAYTSH010000364.1:0-11562 GCA_043745755.1 Cellulomonas sp.
AGGCGAGGGACCGCGCCCGATCCGGCGAAGCGTCGCGACCAGTAGACCCATTGAAGTGCGCCGATCGCTGCGATCCAGGCGACGGGCAGGAGCACGAGCGCCGGATCCAGCCCGACGAGGGGCAGGACGGCGAGCGCCGCCACGGCGCTCGACGTCGTGGCCGCAGTGGCCCAGCCGGGCATCGGGTCGAGGTGGCGCAGGTCGTTGAGGCGTCCGGTCGCGGCGCCGACTGTCGTGAACCGCCGCGGGCGCGTGTCGGGCGGCATGGCTGCCAGGACGCTGTACGCGATCGAACCCCCTTGGGAGTGCGCGAGCACGTGGACGCGGCTGGGGCCGCCGAGGCGCGCCACCTCGTGGTCGATCGCCCAGCGGACACGGGCTCGGATCGCCTTGAGCGACGTCGGGTCTTGGAGCGCGGTCGTGATGTCGCCGACGCCCGCGCTGAGGAAGCCGAGGCCACCCGAAGCAGCCCGGCGCAGCCCCGGGATGGGCAGGACCGTCACCACGAGCAGTCCGAGTGCGAGAACGGCCAGCACAGGCGCGAGCAACGCCACCGAGACGAGCTGGAACGTCACCGGGAGGATGCGTACCAGGGCACCCCACCTGCGGACCACACGTGCGGCCGCAGCGGCCCGTCCTGCCGCCTTCGCGCCCACGGCCGCCGCGGCTCGCGGCTGGATGTCGCGGTGCGCGGACAGCACAGCCTGCGCGACGGCGAGGTTCGGGCCGAGGGTGAACAACCAGCGCGCGACGCGCTTGACGCCGGGCGCCGGGAACGCGTTCGCCCAGTACGCGTCGACGAACTGCAGACGCACGACCGGCGGCCCCGCCACGACACCCGGCGAATTCACCTCGACCGTGTACGCGGGCGGCGCGCCGATGCCCGGCGGCACGACGTCGGTGATCCGCGCCGGTGTCCCGCTGCGCGTGAGGAGCTCGACCGCGGACTGCGCCCACTCACGCGCGGTCGCGCCGTCGGCCTGGCTGCCGATGCCGTGCACGACGACGAGGCTCAGCTCGGGGACGTCGGGGTCTCCGTGAGCCGAGGGGACTGGTCGTCGGGTCGTGTCGCGCACGTCCTGATCATCCCGGTCTGCGTGGTCGAGCGACAGTCCCGTGCCGCCCCGGTTGCGCCAGGCGTGCGGATCAACGCTGCAGCTCGGGGATGGCGTCGAGGTACCCGCGGAGGTTGCGGCGCACCTCACCCACAGAGTCTCCCCCGCACTTCTCGAGCAGCGCATCTGCGAGCACGAGCGCGACCATCGCCTCGGCGACGACCGCCGCGGGCGGCACAGCGCACACGTCAGAGCGCTGGTGCAGGGCCTTGGCGGGCTCAGAAGACGTCGTGTCGATCGTGTCGAGCGCTCGCGGCACGGTCGAGATCGGCTTCATCGCTGCGCGAATGCGCAGGATCTCCCCGTTGCTCATGCCGCCCTCGAGGCCGCCGGCGCGGTTCGTTCGCCGCACGATCCGGCCCGACGCGTCGCGCTCGATCTCGTCGTGCGCCTGCGAACCCCGGCGTGTCGCCGTCCGGAAGCCGTCGCCGATCTCGACGCCCTTGATGGCCTGGATGCTCATGACAGCGCCGGCGAGCCGCGAGTCGAGCCGGCGGTCGGCGTGGACGTACGAGCCCAGGCCGGACGGGACGCCGTACGCGAGCACCTCGACGACCCCGCCGAGCGTGTCGCCCGCGTCATGGCAGTCGTCGATCTCGGCAATCATCGCGGCCGACGAGCCGGCGTCGAAGCAGCGCACCGGATCCGCGTCGAGCGCGTCCGCGTCGTCGGGCGTGGGCAGCGCGGCGCCGTCGGGCACCGCGACCGGGCCGATCGCCACGACGTGCGAGACGAGCCGGATGCCCGCGGCCTGCTCGAGGAAGCGGGCCGCGACGGTGCCGAGCGCGACCCGGGTCGCGGTCTCTCGCGCGCTCGCGCGCTCCAGCACCGGGCGCGCGTCGTCGAACGAGTACTTGCGCATGCCCACGAGGTCGGCGTGGCCGGGACGTGGACGAGTGAGCGGCGCGTTTCGCGCGCGGTCCAGCTTCTCGGGGTCGTCGACCCGGTCCGCCGACATCACGTCGACCCACTTGGGCCACTCGGAGTTGCCGATCTCGACCGCGACGGGACCGCCCTGGGTCTCTCCCAAGCGCACGCCGGCGAGGAGCCGCACCTCGTCCTGCTCGAACTTCATCCGGGCGCCGCGGCCGTGACCGAGTCGACGACGGGCGAGCGCGGCCTGGATGTCGGCCGACTCCACCGCGACGCCGGCCGGCAGGCCCTCGAGGATGCCGACGAGTGCCTGGCCATGGGACTCACCGGATGTCAACCAACGCAGCATGGTGGGCATCTTCCCATGTCGGACGCGGTGGGGCTCGCCACGTCCGAGCAACGGGTCGTCCTACTTGCCGCCGAGCGGGACGAGCGGGTTCTTGCCGGCGACGGCTCCGGGGAGCGCGGGTGCCGCGGCGGCGGGATCCTTCGCCGCCGGGACCGCAGACGGGTCGGTGAGGGCGTACGTGAATCCGGTGACCACGAGCTCGAGGTCACCGATCGCGGTCGCGGGCCGACCGCCCGAGGCATCGGCCTTGGGCTGCGACGTCCCGGTCAGCGCCGTCACGAGGAACAGCCGTGGCGTGGCGTTCTGGAGGTCGCTCACAAAGGCGAGCGTGTTGTCGTAGGTCCCGACGACTGTCATGGTGAACGGGATTGCCGCGAATCCGACCGGTCCGGCGTTCGCAGCGGGGGCCGCCGCGGCGACCGTGGGGGCTGCGGGTGCTGCGGACGCCTCCGCGATCGGCGCCGTGACCGGAGCAGGAACCGCGGCCGCGGCCGGCACGGCGGGGACCACGGTCTGCGCCCGGGACGGGCCGACGGCAGTGAGCTTGACGGAGCGCGCGACTGCTGTCGCGTCGAGCTGCCGGAGGTAGCCGGACAGGTCGGCGTTCGTCGGGATCTGCACCCGGATCGCCGCGAGTTCCGCCTTGTACTCGGGAAGCTTGGCGAAGTCGGCCGCGAGCTTCGTGATCTTGAGCCGCAGCAGGTCGTTCGACTGCTGTGTCGACGTCGCTTCGGCCCGGGTGTCGGATGCCGTCGCCAGTGCCGGCGCGACCGCCAGGAAATACGTCGCCACCATGATGATCAGCGCGACGAAGACCGTGCCGCCGATCCAGGTGCTCCTCTTGGCGCCGCCCATGTCACTTGGTCCCTTCGGCTACGGCGAACCGCTTGGCGTATGCGGCGTCGGTCACCTGCACGGTCGATGTCACGGTGTAGTACACGAGCTTGTCGGTCTGGGTGATCGCGGTCGCCGACACCCACGCGCCAGAGAAGCCCGGGACGCCATTGAGGGCGTCGATCCACGCTGCGGTGTTCGGCAGGGTGTCGATGCGTCCGCTGAACTGGATCTGCCCGACGCTCGGCTTGTCGAGCACGCTGACCGGCGCCGGCGCGGCCGTCATGGGCGTCGCACCGGTGACGGTGATGCTCTCGAGGCTGACGCCCGTCGGGAGCACCGCCGCGATCGCATCGAGGTAGCTCTTCCACTGCACCTCGGTCGACATCCCCAGAGTCCGTGCTGCCTTCGCCGTGGCCAGGGCGTTGAGCACCTGCGGCACCTCCGCGTACTTCTGCTGCTCGGTCTGCAGCCGCGTCGTCTCGGCCTGCGCAGTCACGAGGTCGGACTGTGCAGCGGCGGCGGACATGAGGCTCGCACCGTAAGCCAGGACGCAGAGCACGAGCGTCGCGAGCAGGCTCACGCCGAGCCACCGCTTGAGCACCTTCAGGCCGCGCTTGGCGCGGACCTCCGGCGGCAGCAGGTTCACCTGCGGCAGCGACACACCGATCAGCGTGGGTCCCGCGTTCTTGGGCTTCGGTCGATCTGTCACGGCGGTCATGCGGCAACTCCGTAGGCGAGGCCGATCGGCAGGGCGACGAACGACTCGAATCCGGCAAGGGCGACACGAGGCATCGACTTGCCAATCTTGAGTCCGGCCAGCGGATCGCCGAGCGTCACGGGCAGCCTGCCCGCACTCGAGAGGTACTGGCCGAGACCGGGCAGGTGCGAGCCCCCACCGGTCATGACAGCGACCTCGATCGCCGCCCCCGGGTTGTTGCCCGAGTAGTACACGAAGGTGTTGCGCACGGCCTCGACGAGAGTGCGGGCCACGTTGCTGATGGCGTCAGCTGCGACGGCCTGCTCGGGACCGACGGCGAAGCCGACCCCGATCTCGCGCTTGAGCATCTCGGCCTCGGGGCCCGCGATCCCGAGCGCGGCCGCGACGGCGTTCGTGACGTTCTGGCCGCCTGAGGGCAGTGTCCTGATCAGCCGCGGCACGCCGTGCACGGCGATCACGACGTTCGTCACGCTCGCGCCGATGTCCACGAGAGCGACGATCCGCTGGGCGAGGTCGCCTCGCGCCAACGAGCGCAGCAGCGCGAAGGCGTTGAGGTCGACCATCGTCGGGTGCAGCCCGGCGCCCTCGGCGGCCAGCACGTTGGCAGTCACGGTGTCGCGCTGAGCTGCGACGAGCATCCCCTGGACGGTCCGACCGTTGGGTCCGTCGAACTCGCTCGTCGGGAAGTAGTCGAGCAGCGCCTCGTCGGTCGACATGGGCAGCAGCTCCTGCACCTGGAAGGGCAGCGAGGCCTTGAGCTGAGCCAGCGGCATCCACGGCAGGTCGAGCTCGCGAACCAGGACGCGCTGGTTCCCGACGCCGATCACGACGTCGCGCGAGCTGAACTTCTGCTGGAGCCACAGCTGGCGCAGTGCCGTCGCCACGGTCTCCGGCTGGATCGCCTCACCGTCGCGGACGGCGCCCATCGGCAGCGGCACCTGCCCGTAGCGGAGCAGCGTCGCGCCACCCTTGCCGGTCGGTCCACCGCTGCCGAACTCCAGCTCCGCAGCCCGCACGGCCGTGGTACCGATGTCGAGCCCGATCACCCGGGTGCTGGCCACTGGTACCCCTTTCGATGCCGAACGCTTCCGTTCCCTCTATCGGGTGTACGCCAGGGGACCTTGAGCAGGTGACACGGATTTGTCCCGACGTGTTACCGCGGCGCCGGTCTCAGAGCACACCCAGATACCAGTAGGCGATCGACTGCCCCCAGGCGATCCCGACGGCCGCGCCGAGCAGCAGCCACGGACCGAACGGGATCCCGGTCTTCCGATTCGCACGTCCCGCCACGAGCAGACCGATCGCGAACAGCCCACCGAGCAGGAACGCCGCAAACCATCCGACGACGAGCGCGCCCCAGCCGACCCAGCCGAGGAACAGCCCGAGCACTCCCGCAAGCTTGACGTCGCCGAAGCCCATACCGGCCGGGTAGACGACCATGAGCAGGAAGTACACGGCGTACAGGGCCGTGCCGCCGAGGAGTGCGCGCCACAGCGCCGGCCAGTCGCTCGCGCCGCCGGGGTTCCAGCTCGCCAGCGCGAGCAGGGCGATCGCCACCGGGTATGACGGCAGGACGATCGCGTTCGGCAGCCGCTTGGTGTCGAGGTCGATGAGGGCGAGGGCGACCGAGATCGCGGCGAGGAACAGGTAGGCCGGCAGCGCCCAGCTCAACCCGAAGTGCCACGTCGTGAGACCGAACAGCACGCCCGTGGTCGCCTCCACGAGCGGGTAGCGCCGGGAGATCGGCTCGCCGCAGTCACGGCATCGGCCCCGCAGGATCAACCACGAGAGCACCGGCACGTTGTCGCGCGCGCGGATCACGTGGCCGCACCTCGGGCACGCGCTGGGCGGGGAGACGATTGAATCGCCGCGCGGCACGCGCCAGATCACCACGTTGAGGAAGGACCCGATCATTAGCCCGACGACGACGACGCAGGTGGCGACGTACCACGTCGGGACCTCGGGCACGGTGCTCAGCACCAGCACACGCTAGTGGGCCGTTCCCGCCAGCTTGGTGCGGCTCACGGAGTGTTCTCGCGCTTGTAGAGGATGTCCGCGGAGTAGAACTTGATCGGCGTTCCGGTGGCGGTCGGCCCGTTCGGGACTGGCAACGGCTTGTAGTACATCGTCAGCCTGTTGTTGATGGTGACGCTCCCGCCCCCGTAGATCTGCCCGTATTGCGTCGAGTTGTTCGCCTTGACGATGTCGCACGGGCTGTACAGCAGGTCGCTGATGGTGTTGTCGATCGTGACCTGGTTGTTCAGGGTGATGCCGACTGTGCAGGGCCTGCTGATGGAGTTGTAGGGCTGAATCAGGTACAGGAGGTGCGACGTGGCGTCGGTGGACTGGATCGTCGTATTGTTGTTGATGGTGAAGCCGCCTGTGTCAAAGATCGCCAGATCATTGACAAGTGCGATCGTCGAGTGGTTCTGCTGGACCGTGAAGGGGTTGCCGGGGCAGTTTGCGTAGATGACGGTCTTCGGCATCGTTGCCATGTTCTCGTAGACCCATCGCGCCACGTTGTCGACCGAGCCGTTGTAGGTCTGGTTCGTGCCGCTGTACATGCCGCACGGGTAGCCGTTTGCAGCATCCGGGAAGACCTTGACCGTGTATCCCAGCGCGACCCACGCTGCCTGTGTCGTTGCGTCCCAGTTGTACACGGGGAACGGCTGGACCGGCGGCGGGGTGATCGTCAAGTCGTTGGGGAAGCACTTGCCTACGGTCGAGCACGGGTTGCCGGTGACGGTGCCACTTGCGCGGGCCTGCTGCCCGACGGTGGAGCCGTTGAGGGTGATGTTGCCCTGCTGGACGAGCACCTTGCCATTCACGCGCACTTGCGGGTTCGTCGCGGAGAAGCCCAGCTTGGCCTCAACATTGACCTCGACGACGCACGTGTTGCTCATGCTCACCGTGCCCTGCGCGTAGATCGACCCATAGAAGTGCACAGCGTTGTCGCAGGCGATGCTGCCGTTGGTGTAGAGGTCGGCATCCGGCTGCCCCGCCTGCCCGTAGATGTCGGCGTTGTTCGCGAGGGAGATCCCGGCGTCACCGAAGATCGCCCTGTCAAGGTAGTTCCCGTACGTCGGCGTGAGCTTGAGGAGCGTCTCGACCGTCCGCGCCGCCGGTGCCTGACCCGCGAGGGCTTGCGCCGTCGAGGTCGACTTGATTGTCGCGCTCGCGAGCACCGTGCCACCGCCCTGCGCCGTGGCGCACGGGACCTCGACACCGGCAGCGGTGAAGTACTTGACGGTGTTCGTCAGGCTCATGACGTCCGATGCCACCGAGACATTGGGCACGGCACCGCCGCAGGGGAGGGACGCGAGCGGCGCTGTCTGGATCTGCGACACGAGCGAGTCAACCTGACCCTCAGCTGTCATGACTGCGCTCGAGCGCTGCCGGTCTCGCCCGCTCGCACGGCTCTCGTAGATTGCCAGAGAGATTAGTGTGACGATCAGCATCCCGATCAGGGCCATGAGCGCAACGACCACGACGAGAGCGACGCCACGGTCGTCCTGGGCGCGCCTCCGCAGGGCGAGGGACAAGGAGATCCGGTTCATCAGAGGTGCCTCTCTCGGTGGGTCACGCGGGCGGGACGGGGATGCACTGCGCGGAAGAGTAGCCGTAGGTCGTGTTGCGACCCGAGAGCGACGACGTGATCACGACACTGGCGCCGCGGCGCTTGTCGAGCGACTCAAGTCGCACGTCGAGGAGTCGTTCCTTGTACGGCGTCGCCGCACCTTGAAGCTTGAACGGGTTGTTGACCGGGCCGGCGGTCAGCGTGAGTCCACGGGCCACGGTCCCCCAGCCGGTGAGGTCCCCCGTCGTCACCCAGTTCGTCGCCCAGCTGCGGGTACGCAGGAGCTTGGTGCCCGGCTGCGCGGCATCGTCGAAGAGCTGCCACTGGACGCACTTCTCCGAGCCGTTCGACTGGGTGAAGATCCGCATGCACGTGCCACTGTTGGTCGCCGCATCGCCGACGCAGCTCGCAACGTAGGTGGCCTCGTCCGCGGGGCTGAACAGGACGTTCCCCGAGCGCACCTGACGGTCGATCTGGGCAAGAGCGAGGCGCAGCTCGCTCTCGGCGTCGGCGGACTTCTGAACGTCCAAGGACTTGCGCATGACGAGGATCACCGCACCGAACACGACGGTCATGCAGAGCGAGAAGATCCCCATCGAGACGAGCAGCTCGATGAGCGTCGTGCCGTGCTCTCCGTCGCGGCGGGCGTGGGCCCGCAGGTGGCTACGCATCGGGAGCCGCCTTGAAGGTCGATTGGGCAACCAGTCCGCCGACCTCAGAGACGAGCACGAACGTGGTGGTCACGGCGCCGCTCGTCACGGTGAAGACCGTCTGCGCGCGGATCCCGCCCGCGCCGTTGACCTGTGCAACGCAGGCGGTGGCCTTGCAGTCGGCCGGCCCGCTGATGTCGATCCGCGGTCGCTGCACGGTCACGCTGGCGACAACGGTGACGGTCACCCCACCGGGATAGGTCGTCGTCGTGGCCGGTATCGTCCAGGTGTCGCTGGCAGTCTGGAGGCCCGTCGGCGGCGCCGAGTAGGCGGACAGATCGACATCCGTGTACGCAGTGCCGTTCCAGACCGTGAGCATGCCGGCTCGACTGTAGACGGGTGTCCCTGCGCCGGTCCCGCGCTCCGAGGTCGCCGACTCGACGAGGTTGGTGATCCTGAACACGCCCTTGTTGACGTCGAGCGGTCCGGCTCCGGTGGCGGGCGAACCGACCACCAGGTCGCCCAGCGCGCGATACGCCTTCGAGTGCGCGCAACCTGGTGGTGCAGCGCCGGCTCCGGCGCTGCACGCGACGCCGGCGTTGCCCGTGGCGAGGTTCGCGGCGACGGCGCGGGCCGCCCGCGGTGCTGCCCCGAGCGAGAGCACGGAGACGGTAGCGCCCGACGGGGACACATAGCTGATGGACCCCGCCGTGGCACTCTGCTTCGCTGCCGCCGATGCGCACGGCCGCAGCAGACCAGACGGTCCGGTCGCGAGCGCTGTCCCTGCGACGTCTCCGTCCTGGCACGTCGTCGAGTCAGCCTGGATCGCCGCCGCGGACGAGGCGGTGTCGCCGGTCGTCGGTGTCGCGGAGAGGGTCCCGGACGCGCCGGAGATGCTCACGGTGCCCGACGACTGGGTCACGTTGAGCGACTGCAGCTGGGACGGTGTCGATGACGGGTCGGAGTCGACCGAGACGGCAGCACTCACGCCGCCCACACCGGCTGAGGCACCCGGAACGGTCTTGGCCCCGCTGGTCGCCCCGACGGCGCTGCCGCTCGCGGTCTGCTCGATCTGCAGGTTCGCGCTGAGCACGGGCAGGTTGAGCGCGACAAGTCGCCCTGCGATCCCGGGAATGTCGAGCTTCGAGTCGTCGGCGTTCGTGACGGAGAAGCCCGAGGCGCTCAGACCAGCCTGGGCGGTGAAGTACGCCTGGCAGGGAGCGGCGAAGGGGCTCTGCGCTGTCGACAGGCAGCCCGCGGGCGAGTATTCAGTTGACCGCTCGGCGGTCGTCCGGGTCACCGGGAACACCGCGCTGGTCCAGCTCACCAGGGCCGTGAGGTTGTACGCCTGTTGCCCTGCGATGGTCGGATCGGGTTTCGTCACATACGTCTGCACGACATATGTGACTTCATTCACGGTTGTCGAGGCGAGCTTGCCTGAGTACTGGTTGACAACGAGCCTTTCGCTGACGCCGGTCAGCACCGTGGTGGGTGCGAACGTGTCCGTCGTGCCGGACGTCGTCACGTACTGCAGGCCGACAGTCTTGGGGTAGGTCGCTGCAGCGGAGCCCGTGACCGAGTCGTACGGCAGGGCGCGCAGGCGCTCCAGCGACTGGGTCGCGAGCGCGGTGGCGGTCTGGCGTTGGCGCGCCTGCGCGACAGTCTTCAGGCTCGAGACGAGCACGCCGAGGAGGGCGGTCATGACGACGACGGTGAGGAACATCGCGAGGATGATCTCGATGAGCGTGAAGCCGTCATCGCTCCGTTGATCGACATTCGTCCGCACGCTTTCCTCCTGAGTGATTGCAGTGCGTCGAGCGCGTGACTGGAACAACTCGTCGACGCGGCGGAAGCCGTTGGCCCCCACCGCGTCGACAAGTGTTCAGGACAGATCAGCTTGGGCAAGCAGCGAGCGACAGGCCAGCCTTGGCCGAGTACGAGACGTTGGTCAGCGTCCCACCCGCGACCGTCACCTGCGCGCACCAGTTGGTCGCCTTGGTGTCACCGGCGACATTGGTGGACGTCGGCCAGCTGACGGCCGGCGTGGAAACGCCGTTGCTGGCCTTACCGATGTCCCCGGCGTTGACCGTGTACCGCAGCGTCGCACCGGAACCGGTGGTCCCGACCGTGACCGATGAGGTCGGGTCGCCGTCGACATAGAAGGTCGCAATCTCCTTGCCGATCGTAGACACGTCGGCCTTGCCCGCGGTGTCGACGGCCTTCTTGCGCTGGTTGAGGAAGACCGGGATCGCGATGGCCGCGAGGATCCCGATGATGATCATGACGACGAGGAGCTCGATCAGGGTGAAGCCCTGGTCCGTCTCCTTCATGGACTTCTGAATGCGAGCGATCACGTGAGTGCTCCCGTTCGAGGTGTGCTGACGAGGTGGTCTTCAACTTCAGTGCCGGCGAGGAGCCGGATCAGGTGCTGCACCACTTCCATCGGTGGTCGCGGTTCCGTGCTTGAGGCCGCAGGGCCCGGCGAGTCGCAATTCACCCGCTCGGCCTAGCGATCGGAGGGCCGAGTCGTCCGGTTCGCGCTACTTGATGAGGTTGAAGATGCCGAAGATCGGCATGTACATCGCGATGATCATCGACCCGATGATCGAGCCGATGACGACGATCATGAGTGGCTCGATAAGGCTCGTGAGCTGGTCGGTCGTCGCCTCGACCTCCTGGTCGTAGAACTCGGCGATCTTCTCCAACATGGTGTCGAGCGCGCCTGTGTCCTCGCCGACCGCCATCATCTGCACGACCATCGGAGGAAATACGGGATGCTGAGAGAGCGGTCCCGTGAGGGACTCTCCGCGTCGCACCGACTCCCCGACGGCCTTCGACGCGTTCTCGATCACGAGGTTGCCGCTCGTCTCGCCGACGATGTCGAGCGCCTGCAGGATCGGGACGCCCGCATGGATCATGGTGCCGAAGTTGCGGGTGAACCGAGACACTGCGATCTTCTGGAAGAGCTTGCCGAACACCGGGGCCTTGAGCTTCCACGGGTCGATGCGCTCGCGCACGGCGCGGTCGTTCTTGTGCTTGCGCCACCACGCCATGAAGATGGCAAAGGCAATGACGAAGGGGATGATCGTCCACTTCATGAAGGTCGACATCATCACGAGAATCTTCGTCGGCAGCGGGAGCTCACCGCCGAGCGTCGTGAACATCCCCGAGAACACCGGCACGATGAACAGCAGCATGCCGACGGTGGCGAGGATGGCGATGACGAAGACGACCACCGGGTAGGTCATCGCGGACTTGATCTTGCCGTGCAGCTTGACCTCGGCCTCGAAGTTCGCCGCGACCGAGAGCAGCACCTGGTCGAGGAACCCGCCGACCTCCCCGGCCTTCACCATGTTGATCATCAGCGGCGGGAAGACCGCGGCGTGCTTGCTGAGTGCCGCGGAGAACGAGATGCCCGTCTCCACGTCGTTGCGCACCTGGGC
>JAYTSH010000365.1:0-3093 GCA_043745755.1 Cellulomonas sp.
CCGAGCGTCACCGCGAGGTCGAAACGGAAACCGTCGACACCGACCTCGTCGGCCCAGTAGCGCAGCGAGTCCATCGCGAGCCGGACGACCTCGCGGCGCCGGAAGTCGAGGGTGTTCCCAGTCCCTGTGACGTCGGCGAGCGTCGCCGGGTAGCCGCCGTCGTGCCGGTAGTAGAGCGAGCTGTCGAGCCCGCGCAGGCTGAGGTGCTGGCCCGGGAGGCCGCCCTCGCACGTGTGGTTGTAGACGACGTCGAGGATGACCTCGATCCCGGCCTCGTGCAGCGCGTGCACGGCGGTACGGATCTCGTCGAGGACAGCGGCGGGTCCTGCCTCGCGGGCGCGCGCGGTCGCGTACGGCGCATGCGGTGCGAAGAAGCCGAGGGTGCTGTAGCCCCAGTAGTTGACCAGTCCCTTGGCGATCAGGTGGGGCTCGGGCACGAACGCGTGGATCGGCAGCAGCTCGAGGGTGGTCACTCCGAGTGAGCTCAGGTGATCGATCGTCGCCGGGTGAGCGAGGCCCGCGTAGGTGCCGCGGAGCTCCTTGGGCACCGCGTCGAGGCACTGCGTCAGGCCGCGCACGTGTGCCTCGTAGATGACCGTGTGCTCCCAGGCGACATGGGGCCGGTTGTCGGCGGGGCGCAGCCGCTCGCCGCTGCCGCCGCGGGGATCGACCACGACGGAATGCGCCGTGAACGGCAACGAGTCCCGCTCGTCGGCAGGTCCGTACGGGTCGCCCTCGAGGGCGTCGTCGACGACGTGACCGTACGTCTCGGGTGTGTAGGCGACCTCGCCGGCCAGCCCGCGCGCGTACGGGTCGACCAGCAGCTTCGCGGGGTTGTACCGCATCCCGCCCGCTGGCTCCCACGGGCCGTGGGCGCGGAAGCCGTAGCGCTGGCCCGGACGGACGCCGTCGACCCGCGCCCAGAAGACGCCCAGCCGCGGACCGTCGAGCGGGATCCGGCGCTCGCTCCACCCGGTCGCGGAGCTCGGGTCGGGGTCGATCAGGCAGAGCTCGACGGCGTCCGCGTGCGAGGCGAGCACCGCGACGCTGACGCCCGCGGGGGTGACGTGGACCCCGAGTGGCGGCGCGGGGCAGGTCGGGGGGCGGTGGCTCACAAGTCCTAGTGTCTCGCTCTTGCGCGCCAGACCGGGCATGACGCAGCGCGGCTGAGGCCGATGTCACATCGCGACGCGGCTGCAGACGTCCCAGCCGCGGACACCGCAGCAGCCCCCCTGCCCTGGGAAGGTAACGTTCCGCGGGTGAGAATCGTCGTGCTGGTCAAGCATGTCCCAGACATCCAGTCGGAGCGCGCGCTCGGTCCCGACGGGCGCGTGGTGCGCGACGGCGGGGACGGCACGATCAACGAGCTCGACGAGAACGCGGTCGAGGCCGCCCTCCTGCTCGTCGAGCAGCACGGCGGCGAGGTCGTCGCGCTGACCGTCGGGCCTGCCGACGCTGTCGACGCGGTCCGCCGTGCCCTGCAGCTCGGAGCCGACACCGGCGTGCACGTGCTCGACGACGCGATCGCCGGCTCCGACGTCTTCGGCACGGTCGCCGTGCTCGCTGCCGCAGTCCGCCGCCTCGCCGCCGAGGCGCCCGTCGACCTCGTGCTCACCGGCATGGCCGGCCTCGACGGGCTGACGTCGCTGGTCCCCGCGGCGCTCGCGGCCGAGCTCGACCTGCCGCAGCTGACGCTCGCGAGCGAGCTCACGGTCGTCGCCACGGGGTCCGGGTGGACCGCTCGCGTGCGCCGTGACCTGGACCATGCGACCGAGGTCCTCGATGCCCCCCTGCCGGCGCTCGTCTCGGTGACCGACCAGGCCAACGAGCCGCGCTACCCGAACTTCAAGGGCATCATGGCCGCCCGCAAGAAGCCGGTCGAGGTCCTGTCGCTCGCTGACCTCGGGGTGGATGCGACCACGGTCGGCGACGCAGGTGCGCGCACCGAGGTCGTCGACGCCGCTCGGCGTCCCGCGCGCGAGAACCGCATCCTCGTGACCGACAACGGCGACGCCGGGCTCCGGCTCGCTGCGTACCTCGTCGAGAACAAGCTCGCCTGAGCCCGCAGACCGTGACTGAAGGATGACCGAGATGACGACCCCCGTGACCGGCCCGGTGCTGGTCCTGCTCGACCACGACGCCGCCGGTGGGCTGCGCCCGCCCGTGCTCGAGCTGCTGACGGCTGCCCGGGCGCTCGGCGCGGTGCAGGGTGCCTGGATTGCCGACGCCGGCGGGTCCGACCCGGACGAGCGGACGCTCGAGGTGCTCGGCACGTACGGCGTCGAGACCGTGCACCGGCTGGACGTCGGTGATGCGGACGTCCGACTGACCCCGGTGGCTGCCCAAGGGCTCACGGCCCTGGTGCAGCGCACCGGCGCCTCCGTGCTGCTGCTCACGTCGTCGTTCGAGAACAAGGAGATCGCTGCGCGGGTCGGCGTCGCGACGAGGGCCGGCGTCGTCGTGGACGCGTCAGGCCTGGAGGTCGCAGGCGACCGCATCGTGGCCGCCAAGACCGTGTTCGCGGGGACGTGGAACACGCGCTGCGCGGTCCGCACCCCGCTCGCGGTCGTGGCGCTCAAGCCCGGCTCGGTGCAGGCCGAGGCTCCAGCCGAGCCGACGACAGTCACTGTCGTCCCGCACGCCGTGACCGTGGACGTCAGGGTGCGGCGCGTGCGGGTGGCTGAGCACACCGAGCGCGCACCATCGACGCGTCCCGACCTCGGTGCCGCTGCCGTGGTCGTGGTGGGCGGTCGCGGCACGAACGGTGACTTCGCACCGCTCGAGGAGCTCGCGGACCTGCTCGGCGGAGCGGTCGGCGCTACCCGGGTCGCGACTGATGAGGGGTGGATCGGTCGCGACGCGCAGATCGGTCAGACCGGCGTCACCGTCGCGCCGAAGCTGTACATCGGCGCCGGGGTCTCCGGCGCGGTGCACCACCGTGGCGGGATGCAGTCCGCCGGCACCATCGTGGCGATCAACAACGACCCGGAGGCGCCGATCTTCGAGGTCGCCGACTTCGGTATCGTCGGCGACCTGTTCGCCGTCCTGCCTCAGACGACCGCGGAGCTGCGTCGGCTCAAGGGCTGACCTGCT
>JAYTSH010000366.1:0-6199 GCA_043745755.1 Cellulomonas sp.
CCCCGGTCAGGGGCTGGGCTCAGGGGGCGGATGCGACCTTGCCGATGTGCAGGCACAGGCGAACCGGCCCGCGACGAAGGGTTGTGGTCAACTGCTGGCTCTAGCCTCACACCTGAACAGGCGGGGCACAAGGGTTACGGCGAGGTTTCGCCCGCGTGAAGATGAGGTCTTCATCACACCTGTGTGCAGACCATTGATCTTGCGGTCACCGTACCCTGTCAGCCCGCCTCGGTGCCAACTGGCTCACGTAGCCTCGAACTGTGACATCTCGCCGACCCCAGCCCGCTGCCCGTCCCCTGCGTCCGCGGCGCGTGACGGGCGTCACCCAGGGCGCTGGAGCGGGGACCGCTCGAGCAGGCGCCGCTGGAGCCAAGCCCCGGATGCTCGTCGTCGTGTGCGTTCTCGTGCTCCTCGAGGCAAGCCTCCTCGTCGGTGTCGGGATCGCCTTCGGTGCCCAGCTCGTCCGTGGCGCCAGCGTCCCGGGCGCCGCGGCGTTCCTGCTCGCCTTCATGCTCGGTGTCGCCGCCGTGCTGGTCGTCTCGGCGCGCGGACTGTGGCGGGGTCGGCGCTGGTCGAGGTCGCCGGTGCTCACCTGGCAGCTGCTGCTCGCCGTGCTCGCGTTCGGATGGCTCGGGGTCGAACCGACCTGGTGGGCGGGGCTCGTCCTGATGGTGGCTGTGGTCGTCGGCGTAGGACTCGTCCTCCCGTCAGTCGTTGCCGTGACGACCGGACCTGCAGCACCGGCGAGCTGAACGCCTGCGAGCCGAGCGTCCGCAGGGTGCCGGGGCGGCGGCGGGCTCACGATCGGCTGCCGGCATCGGCGACCTGGACGGGGACCACCTGCCGGTCGTCCTGCAGCACTCCGCGGCCACGCGCGTGCGGTCGTGCCGGGTCGAGGACCCACTCGAGCGTGCGGCCGAACACGTCGCCGGATCCCGGCTCGTGCGGGTCGAGGACGAGCCCGCGGCGACCGGCTCGCAGGCGCGCGAACGGTTCGCGGTACGCCGTCGCGGCCCGCGCCGTCCGCGCGGAGGCGATGAGCCGCACGTCGGGGGTGGCGCCCGGCGCGACGATCCGGGCGAGCAGCTCGACATCGAGCGGAGCGGCCTGGTCGAGGTCGTCCAGGTCGTCGACGACCAGGTCGACCGGCTCGGTACAGGCGTCCAGCTCGTCGAGCAGAGCCCGCAGCCCGTCGTGCCCGACGGACCACCGCAGGCCGGGAACGTCGCGCAGCGTGCCGTCGGGTGCAACAACCGCGACCCGACGGCCCGCGCGCACGAGACCCAGCACGACGACTTCGAGGCAGTTCGAGCGACCCGAGCCCGGTGAGCCGACGACGAGGGCCCCGCGGCTCGTGTCGAGGTGCACGGTCGCGGCGTCGTCCCCGCCCAGCCCGACGGGCGGCCCGTTTGTAGCGTCTTCCCCGACGACCGCCCATGGGACGTGCGCCGGGACGGGCAGGAGCCGTACCGGTTCGCGGTCCATCGTCTGTGGCGTCCGGGGGAGCACGTGGCGTTCGCCCGGCTCGGACCCGGGGGCCGCCTCGCGGGCCAGCGCGACCTGGCACTCGACGGCGCCGTGCGCGCACAGGAACACTGCCCGGCCCGCGGCGGGCCGACCGCCGGCCAGCTCCGCCGGGACCCCGGCGAGGACGTCGGCGACCGCGTCGGTCTGGCCGAGCACGAGGCGCGAGGAGAAGAGCGGGGCCTGAGACAGGGTGCGGGTGGACGCGCGCGCCCCGGCCACGACCGTCACCCCGCGGCGGCGGCCGTCGCGCAGGAGGTCGAGGAGTCGCTCGCCGGCGACGCCCCGGGCCACCGAGGCGAGGGCGTCGAGCGCAGCCTCGAGGTCGTCGACCACGAGGAGGCGGGGTGATCGGGAGTCGTCCCCCTCGGCCAGGAGCGTGACGAGGCGTGCGAGCCGGCGGGGGTCGTCGGTCCCCACGACGGTCCCGAGGCTGGCGCGGAACCGGTCGGCAAGCTCGTCCGACGAGCGCAGGTCCGCCGCCGCGCGCGCGTCGAGATCGAACCCGACGAGGTGGACGTGCAGGCCGAGGTGGAGTGCGCCGGAAGCGATCGTCCGTAGTGCCGTCGTGCGGCCGCTCCCGGGCCCGCCGAGGACGAGCAGGTGACCGGTGGTCGGGTCCCACCGCACCGCAGCGCGGCGCTGCTCCGACGGCAGGTCGCTGAGGGCGAGGGGGATCGCCCGCTCCGGGTCGACGCCCGGTTCGACGGGGAGCGCCTCGATCTGATCGACATGGACGAGCTCGGGCAGGGCCGGGAGCCATGGCGGCGTGGGGACCGGCATGCCGTGCGCGGCGCGTCGAATGGCCTCGACGTAGCGACGAACGTCGTCGGCGGGGGCCTCCGCGGCGTGCGGCCGGTGCGGTGCCGCGTGCGTGGCGGTCACGTGCCGTGCGTCGCTCCCGGCCCCTGGGACCCAGCTGGTGTCGGCGGCGGCCCACGACGCAGCGACGTCGACCGGGTTCCGCTGACGCGGCGCGAGCACCTGCGCGACCTGCACCCACTCGGGTGGGGCGGTGCCGCGCCGCACGACCGCACGCCCCGGGGTCGAGGGGTGGATCGAGGCGGCGTCAGGGATGTCGAGCACGTCGATGGACTCGGCAGCGTCGGTCACGCGGAGTGCGATGCGCAAGGAGATGTTCGCTCGAAGGTCCGGTCCGATGGCCCCTGCCGGACGCTGCGTGGCGAGCACGAGGTGCATGCCGAGCGAGCGGCCCTGGGCGGCGAGACGGAGGAGTCCGGGCAGGAAGTCGGGGTGCTCGTCGGCCATGGCCCGGAACTCGTCGACGACGACCAGCAGCCGCGGTGGCGGCGCACTGCTCGTCGCCCCGGCGTCGTGGGCGAGCCACAGCGCGGCCAGGTCGGTGGACCCCGCTGCGGCGAGGGTCCGCTCGCGACGGGCCAGCTCGGCGCGCAGCCCCGCGAGGGCGCGCGTGGCGAGGGATCCGTCCAGGTCGGTGACCTGCCCGACGACGTGGGGGAGGTCGGCGCACGCGCCGAAGCTCGCGCCGCCCTTGTAGTCGACCAGGGCGATGGCGAGCCGTGTCGGTGGGTGGGCGAGCGCGAGCGAGAGCACGAGGGTCTGCAGCAGGGCGGACTTCCCCGCCCCGGTCGTGCCGGCCACGAGGGCGTGCGGGCCGTCGCGGACGAGGTCGACGGACACTGCACCGTGCTGGTCGGCGCCGAGCATCGCCCGCAGGCCGCTGGGCGGGGTTGCGGCCCAGCGGGTCCGGACGAGCGTGTCGTCAGGTGGACCGATGTCCGGGAGGTCGCCGAGCGCGACCCGGTCAGGAAGGGCGTCCGATCCCGGGGCGCCGGTGCGGTCGAGGGTGCGGACGGCAGCCGCGCGACGGCACTGCAGCCCCGCCCAGTCGGCCCCGACCGCGCGCAGGGGGAGCGGACGAGACCGGCCGCCGCGGTGGAGCTTCGCTCCGTCCGCGCCGACCTCGACGACGGCGTCGCACCATGCCGGTACCGCACCAACGCTGCGCGCGACGAGGACGAGGTGATGCGTCGACCCGGCCGCGTGCCACCAGCGGGCGATCTCGGCGTGGGTACCCTCGCCGTCCGCCACGACGACCGTTCGCCCTGAGTCGGGACCTGGCAGCGGTGCCGAGCGGCGCGCGAGCCAGCGCGCCCAGCGCCATGACTCGCACTCGCCGTCGCCGCACCTGACGACGAGCGCGGTCTCGGCCGAGGGGCCGATCAGCCCGAGCGCGAGCGCTCGCGCGATCCCCAAGGCCAGCTCGCGCGGTCCGACGACGGCGACCGCGCGACTCGCTGCGTCGGCGCCGGGCGCCTGGTCACCGGGCCCATGACCGGGTCCGTCGGCTGACCGTGCTCTCGACCCGTCCGGGTCCCGATCCGCGCGGACGGTCCCGCGCCGGAGCCTGACGAGGGCGGCGGTCGTGAGGTCCGCGGGATGGATCGAGTCGACCAGGCACGGCGCGTCGAACGTGAGCCCGAGCGACTCCGCCGCGGTGGCGTGCTGGGCAGACGTCCCGCCGCCCCGACCGCCGGGATGCGCGGCACTGCCCGCACGCGGCGCTCGACGGCGCTCGAGGGCGACCTGCCACAGGGCGATCGCCGGTGCGATCAGCACGCACACGAGCAGGACGCGGTTGCCTGTCGCCGCAGCCAGTGCGACAGTGCCGGCGGCCGGGGCGAGCCAGGTCAGGACTGTCGAGCCGAAGCCGGAGCTGGAGCCGGATCCGGCAGGCGACTCCGATCTGGGCCGCGCCGGACCTGCGTCGGTCACGGGCCCGCGGATCTCGAGGATGCTCGCCCCGAGGTGGAGGCGGTCACCGAGCCGCACCCGGACCCAGCGGCGGTGCACCGTACGGCCACGTCGGTCCCAGGGGGTGGCCCTGCGTGAGCCGCGGTGCCGCATGAGGCGCGTCCCGTTCGTCGAGCCCACGTCGCGCACGGCGACCTCGCCGCGCCGCAGCGTCAGCTCGACGTGCTGCTCGGACATCGACTGGTCGCGCAGGTCCAGGCGGCGTCCTCCCGGCCGCGCGGGTGGACGCAGAGCGGCTGTGCGGCGGGCAGGCGTGCCGGACCTCGTCGCCGCGGACCGACCGACGACGAGTGATCCCTCGACGGCACGCAGAGCGCCGCAGTCGGGCCCCTCGACGACCGCGAGGTGCCGGCGGGCGTCGATCGCGTCGTCGTCGGCGGGCCGCGCGCCGCGTCCGATGCGCAACCGCGCGCCGGCCAGCAGCGGCGGCTGGCCGCACGGGTGCTCGTCGTCGACCGCGATGTGGTCGACTGCGAGCCGGGCGCCCGGGGTCGTCCAGCCCCGGTGACCGGTGATCCGCGCCAGGTCCTCGCGCAGGTCGCCGAGGCGTGCGCCAGAGGGGACCTCGACATCCGTTGCGACGAGCGCGTCGGTCGTCGTGGCCTGCCCGGGTGTCAGGAGGGTGATCCGCACGACGGCACTGTGGTCGATCGGGTCGCGGCCCGGAGCCGGACCTGTGGATGTGTCAGGGTGCGTCCGCGTCCACAGGCCCGTCGGTCGGCCGACGTCAGTCCACGGTCAGCGCCGCGTCGGCATCGACCGTGATCGCGTCCTGGATCCTGCGGGCGACCGACTTCACGTCGTCGACGGGAACGAGGACGAGGACGACCCGGCCGGTCGGGCTCACCGCAGCGCCGAACATCGCCGCCTCGACGAGGACCTGGAACGTGTGGGCGAAGACGAGTGCCGTGACGACGAGTGCGACGTCAGCGAAGCCCAGCACGATCCCGGTGAGCACCTCGGCTCCGCTGCTGAGATCGGCGATCTGCGCCTGCGCGGGTTCGTCTCGCGTGCTGGTCCCCGCATCGGGCGCCGCCGCGCGGATCGTGGTGCAGGGCCTGCACGTCGAGGCGGGGGTCGGTCGTCGGCGGTGCCGCGTGAACCCAGACCGGCATCTCGCCGTGGCGACGGTCGACGCCTACGAGCGGCACGGGATCGGCCGCGTCGACGCCGTGGATGGCCCGGAGCGCCGCGCCGTCGTGCACCCGGGGGCTGAGGGCAGTGCGCAGCAGGCTCAGCCCTGGGACGGACCACTCATCGCAACCGGGAGACGATCAGGACCAGACGATCAGGACCAACCGGCGACCTCACCCGCACTGGGATGGCACGAACAGAGTCTCCGCGCGGCCGGTCGCGCCACAGACCCGCTCGTGACCTAACATGGGCCGATGATCCAGGTGCTGCTGGCGGAGGACGACCCCGCGATTGCCGAGCCTTTGGCTCGTGCGCTCGGACGTGAAGGTTATGACGTCCGCGTGCAAGGCACGGGTCAAGGCGCGATCGACGCGGCGTCCGACGCGGACATCGTCGTGCTCGACCTCGGCCTGCCCGACATGGACGGCCTCGACGTCGCGCGCGCCATCCGCGCCATGGGCCTGACGACCCCCGTCCTCGTGCTCACCGCGCGCGCCGACGAGGTCGACCTCGTCGTCGGCCTGGACGCCGGGGCCGACGACTACGTCACCAAGCCCTTCCGGCTCGCCGAGCTCCTCGCCCGCGTCCGCGCGCTGCTGCGCCGTTCCGCGGGCGACACCACAGACGATGACGAGCTGCACGCACAGAACGTCCGGGTCGACGTGGCGGCACACCGCGCGTTCCAGGGGGAGCGCGAGCTGCACCTGACCGCCAAGGAGTTCGACCTGCTGCGCGTGCTCGTCGC
>JAYTSH010000367.1:0-3272 GCA_043745755.1 Cellulomonas sp.
CGGCGACGGCCAGGGCGCGTCCAACGCGTCGCGCGTCGCGCAGGCCACCGCGCTCGCGGCCTGGGTCCCGACGGTGCTCGCGTCGTACGCGACGACCCCGGTCACCGCTGTCGCGCTGCTCGGCGACTTCAACTCCTACACCCACGAGGACCCGCTGCAGGTGCTGTACTCGGCGGATTACACCGACGCCGCGTCGCACTTCGCGACAGGGGAGTACTCGTACAGCTTCTCAGGGCTCTCGGGCTCGCTGGACCACGTGCTCCTCAACGACGCGATGCTCGCGCGCTCGATGGGCTCGACGATCTGGCCGATCAACTCCCCGGAGTCGATCGCGCTCGAGTACAGCCGGTACAACTACCACGGCATGCTCTTCTACGCCCCCGACCAGTTCGCGTCCTCGGACCACGACCCGGTCATCCTCGGCCTCAAGGCCAACCTCGTACCCCCGACGACCGACGTGACCCTGCTGAACATCAACGACTTCCACGGCCGGATCGACGGCAACACCGTCTGCTTCGCCGGGACGATCGAGCAGGAGCGCGCGGCCAAGGGTGAGGGCAATGCGGTCCTGCTCTCGGCAGGCGACAACATCGGCGCGACGCTGTTCGCGTCGTCGGTCGCCAAGGACCAGCCCACGATCGACGTGCTCGACGCGCTCGGCCTGAAGGCCTCGGCGGTCGGCAACCACGAGCTCGACGGCGGGTTCGCTGACCTCACTGACCGCGTCCTGGCCGGTGGCACGAACGCGACGTGGGACTACCTCGGGGCAAACGTCTACCTCAAGGGCACCACGACCCCCGCGCTGCCGGAGTGCAAGGTCCTCGACGTGGCCGGCAAGCGCCTGGCCGTCATCGGGGCAGTCACCCAGGAGACCCCTGCGCTCGTCTCGCCCGGGGGCATCTCGGGGCTCGACTTCGGTGACCCGGTCGACGCCGTCAACCGCGTCGTCGCGCAGCTGAGCGACGGCAACGAGGCCAACGGCGAGGCCGACCTCTTCGTGGCCGAATACCACGAGGGCGCGGGTGCGGGCACGCCCGACCACGCGACGCTCGACCAGGAGATCGCTGCTGGCGGGGCGTTCGCGAAGATCGTCACCCAGACGGATGCCAAGGTGGACGCGATCTTCACGGGCCACACCTACAAGGTGTACGCGTGGGACGCACCGGTCCCTGGATCGACGACGGCCACCCGGCCGATCCTTCAGACGGGCTCCTACGGGGCGTTCGTCGGCGAGATCACGCTGACGATCGACAACGCCACGGACGACGTCATCGCGTACACGGCGAAGAACGTGGCGCGTACGACGACCCCGGCGGCCACGCTGGTCGCGACGTACCCGCGGGCCGCAGCCGTCAAGACGATCGTCGACGCGGCGCTCGCGAACGCCGCGGTCCAGGGCAACACGGTCGTGGGCTCGCTCACGGCCGACATCACGACGGCCTACACCGGCACCTCGCGCGACGACCGCGCGTCGGAGTCGACGCTCGGCAACCTCGTCGCGAACTCGCTGCGGACCTCGCTCAGCGACCCGTTGCGCGGGGGCGCCCAGATCGGTGTCGTCAACCCGGGCGGTCTGCGGAGCGAGCTCTTCGCGAAGCAGTCGTCCTACAGCCCCGCCGGTCCGGCGCAGGACGGCCAGATCACGTACGCCCAGGCGAACGGGGTCCTGCCGTTCCTGAACAACCTGTGGACCGTCTCGCTGACGGGTGCACAGTTCCGGACCATGCTCGAGCAGCAGTGGCAGACCAACCCCGACGGCACCGTGCCGTCGCGGCCCTACCTGCAGCTCGGCCGGTCGGACAACGTGTCGTACACGTACGACGCGTCGCACGCCGCGGGCAGCCGCATCACGTCGGTGACCATCGACGGGGCACCGCTCGATCCGGTCGCGTCTTACCGGGTCGGCACGTTCAACTTCCTCGCGACGGGCGGCGACAACTTCCGGATCTTCTCCTCGTCGACCGACGTGCGTGACTCGGGCCTCGTCGACCGGGACGCATGGATCGCCTACCTGACGGCCAACCAGCCCGTGTCGCCGAGCTTTGCCCGCCGCGCCGTGCAGGCCAGCGGTCTGCCGAGCGCGGCGACGCAGGACGACACCCTCGCGTTCGGCGTCGCGAAGCTGGACCTGACGTCGCTCGGCGGCCCCGCCAGCACGACGCTCACGCCCTCCTGGGTCGGGAGCGGCGCAACGCCGGCGGCGGTGCCGGTGACGGCGGGTGCCGCGCAGGTCTCCGTGGTCGTCCCTCGGGACGTCGTGGGGGCAGCAACGCTCCGCCTGGTCGCCGCGCCGTCGGGCACGACGGTGACCATCCCGGTGACCGTCGCACCCGGGGTCCCGATCCCGCCGAAGGCGCCCGGCCGAGCCGTTCTCTCCAGCGACAACGGCTGGTTCAACGGCCTCCGTGACGGCGACTACACGGTTTCCGCCGACCTGTGGTGGGGGCAGAACGGCACCACGTTCAAGCTCTATGAGAACGGGGTCCTGATCCACACCGAGTCCCTCGAGGACGGCACACCGAACACGCAGCACGTCGAGGTGCACCTGACGGGCCGGGTCAACGGCACGTACGTGTACACCGGGGAGCTGTCCAACCTCAAGGGCGCGACGGCGACGACCTCGGTCACGGTGAAGGTCACCGACGCCAACCCCGGCAAGTCGTTCCTGTTCTCCGACAACTGGGACGGGAACGGGACGTACACGGTGACAGTCGTGAAGCTGTGGGGCACCCCCGCCACGACGTACCGGCTCTACGAGGACGGCGTCCTGATCGACACCCAGGTGATGTTCGCAAGCGCTGGCCTCGGGCCGCAGTCGGCCTCGACGACGGTCACGGGCCGGTCGGTGGGCAAGCACACCTACCGTGCCGAGCTCGCGAACGCCGCGGGCGCGACGAGCAGTTCCGTGCTGACCGTGCGGGTGCTGCGGCCCTGACGCACGGCTGGTGACCGCCCGGGTGCGCTCCGGCGGACGGTCGTGACGTGGTGTGGGTCCCGTGGGGTTGGATGGGCCCGTGCTGACGATCGCGACTGCCAACGTGAACGGGATCAGGGCCGCGTTCAAGCGCGGCGTGGGTCCGTGGCTCGAGACTCGTCGGCCTGACGTGCTCCTGCTCCAGGAGGTGCGTGCGCCCGACGAGATCCTCAGCGACTTCTTCCCCACAGGCGAGTGGGACCTGGCCCACCAGGAGAGCGAGTTCAAGGGTCGGGCCGGCGTGGCGATCGCCTCGCGCCTGCCGATGAGCGCGGTCCGCATCGGGCTCGGCTCCGAC
>JAYTSH010000368.1:0-12413 GCA_043745755.1 Cellulomonas sp.
GCGCGTCGTGCGGAGCTCGGGCGCGCTCGCGACGAAACCGGAATCGATGAGCCGTTCGAGGTGCTCGCGCGCCGTGTTGACGTGCAGGCCCACGGCCGCGGCGAGCTCGTCGACCCCGAGAGGGCCGTCGGACCGCTGCAACGCGTGCAGCATGGAGACGCGCTTGTCCGACGCAAGCGCTCGATACGCACTGACACGCCGGCTGGCCATTGACCGATTATTCCCGGCTGTTGCCGAATTTCCCCAGGACCTTCGGGTCGCTGACGTGGCACTTTGAGGTGGCCGTTCGGGCCGTTCGTCCCTGTGCGCATGTCCGGCGTAGGGGCGAACCTGTCACTGGTACCCAGCGACGGAGGTGGAGCGATGCGCGCAGTGGTGGTCGTCGAGTCAATGTTCGGCAACACCCGACAGGTCGCGGAGGCGATCGCGGACGGCCTGCGGCCGGCGCTCGCCGCCGAGGTCGTCGACGTCGGAGCGGCCCCCGCGGTGATCGACCCCGATGTCGGGCTCCTCGTGGTGGGCGGTCCGACGCATTCGTTCGGGATGAGCCGACCGCCGAGCCGTGCGCAGGCCCTGCTGGAGGCGGGCACCCCTGACGGGTCGCCCGACGTCGGCATGCGCGAGTGGCTCGAGCACCTCGGCCCTGTCGGCGCGAGCGTCGTGACGGCGACGTTCGACACCCGGCTGAAGTCCCGCTGGGCGGGTTCGGCCGGCGCGAGCGCGAGCAAGCTGCTCCGCCGTCGCGGCGTGGCGACGCTCGCGCCGGCCCACAGCTTCGTGGTGACGGCCAAGGCAGGCCCCCTTGCAGCCGGCGAGCTCGATCGCGCCCGGGCGTGGGGCGCCGAGCTCTCCCGGCTCGCGGGGACCCCGGCGACGGGCGCGTAGCAACCGGAAGCTTCGCGACCGCGCACGTCATGCGCGTGCGGCCTCGGTCGGTCGGGACCGAGGACCCTCGACAACCCTCCCCCATCGTGGGCAGGGTGGACGGACCGGCTCCTACCGGCACCGATCAGGAGGTGGCATCTCATGCGCGCCGACGGCCCCGTGGTGATCGCCCTGGACGGCTCGCAGCACAGCGAGCACACGCTCGAGTGGGGACTGCACGAGGCGTCGCTCCGAGGCGCCGACGTGCTCCTCGCCCGCGCCTGGACCGACCCCCGCGACCTCGTCGAATGGAGCTGGTACCCCCTGGTCGACGCCGAGCTCGACACCGAGGCCACCTCTTACCTGAGCGATATGCAGACCGTCGCGGTCGACCGCTACCCCGACCTGACCGTCACGACCAAGGTGATCCGTGGCGGTGAGGTGTCGGCCCTGCGCGAACTGAGCGAGTCTGCCCAGCTCCTCGTCGTCGGAGCACGCGGCCGCGTGGGCCGCCTGCGGGTGGGCCCGATCGCCGCACATCTCGCGGCGCACTCGCGCTCCGACGTGGCCGTCGTGAGGGGCGACGAGACCGCCGCAGCGGCTGCCGGCTCGCCGATCGTCGTCGGGATCGACGGCTCACGCGCGTCCCTCGCGGCCGCCGAGGCCGCCGCCCGGGAGGCGTCGATGCGCTCCGCCCCGATGCTCGTCGTCCACGCGCGCCCGACCATCGCCGACCCGAACGGGCGCGGCATGCCCGCGCTCTCACCGCAGGCTGCGACCGACATCGACGAGAACGACCCGACGCACCGCGCCGCGCGGGCGGTGGCCGCCCGGCTCCGCGCCCAGCACCCCGGGCTCGAGGTGCGCACCACTCTCCTCGACGACGACCCGGCCCACGCGCTCGTGGCAGCCTCGAAGGACGCCGTCCTGGTCGTCGTCGGGTCGCGCGGGCTGGGCGCCTTCCGCGGGATGCTGCTCGGTTCCGTCAGCGCCGACGTGGTCCGCAACGCCGCGTCGACCGTGCTCGTGCTGCACGACGGGCTGCACGCCGGGCAGCCCATCTGACCATCATCCCCACCTGCGAGAACACCTCCGCCCTCGCAGGGGCCGGACCGTGCTCTCCGAGCCCGCCGCGAGGCGGTCTGTAGTGTCGAGGCATGACCGCACCCCCGCCGCCCGGCCCGCGCGCGACCGTCGTCGTCGTGTCCGACCGCAGCGCGAACGGTGAACGCGCGGACCGGTCGGGGCCGCGCGCTGTCGAGCTCCTCCGGTCCGCCGGCCTGGAGGTCGGCGATCCCGTCGTCGTCCCCGACGGAGCAGAGTCGGTGGCACGCGCCCTCGGTGCCGCGCTCGACGCCGGCGCGCGCGTCGTCGTGACGAGCGGCGGCACCGGCGTCGGCCCGCGCGACCTGACACCCGAGGGAACCCGCGCCGTGATCGAGCGCGAGCTGCCCGGGCTCGCCGAGGCCCTGCGCCGCCACGGGGAGATGCACGTGGCGACCGCCGTGCTCTCGCGCGGGCTCGCCGGGGTCAGCGCGTCGGGTGCGGTCGTCGTCAACCTGCCGGGGTCCCCGGGCGGCGTCGAGCAAGGTCTCGACGTGCTTCTGCCGCTGCTCCCTCACCTGCTCGACCAGCTCGCCGGAGGAGACCACTGATGCTCGTCGACCACTTCGGCCGAGAGCATCGCGACCTGCGGATCTCGCTGACCGACCGCTGCTCGTTGCGCTGCACCTACTGCATGCCGGCCGAGGGCGTGCCGTGGCTGCGCAGCCCGGACCTCATGACCTCCGCCGAGCTCGTGCGCATCGCGGCCGTCGCGGTCGCGGAGGGCATCACCGAGATCCGGCTCACGGGCGGCGAACCGCTGCTGCGGCCCGACGTCGTCGAGGTCGTGGCCGCCCTCACCGCGCTGAGCGGACCCGGCGGGCCCCCCGAGCTGTCGCTCACGACGAACGCGCTGCGCCTGCCGGCACTTGCCACGCCGTTGGCCGACGCCGGGCTCACGCGCGTCAACATCAGCCTCGACACGCTGCGGCGCGACCGGTTCAAGGAGCTGACGCGGCGCGACCGCCTCACCGACACCCTCGCGGGGATCGAGGCGGCCGACGTGGCAGGCCTCCACCCGATCAAGCTCAACGCGGTCGTGATGCGCGGCGTCAACGACGACGAGGTCGTCGACCTCGTGCGGTATGCCGTCGACCACGGCTACGAGATGCGGTTCATCGAGCAGATGCCGCTCGACGCCGGCCACACGTGGCTGCGCGCGACGATGGTGACCGGGACCGAGATCCTCGACCGGCTGGCCACCGCGTTCACGCTCACCGAGGTGCCCGGCCGCGGCTCGACGCCTGCCGAGCGCTGGTCCATCGACGGCGGCCCGTCGACCGTCGGCGTCATCGCCTCGGTGTCCGCGCCGTTCTGCGGAGCGTGCGACCGTGTGCGGCTCACCGCGGACGGACAGCTGCGGTCCTGCCTGTTCGCACGCACCGAGACCGACCTGCTGGGCCTGCTTCGAGCGGGCGCCGACGACGCCGCGCTCGCCGCAGCGCTGCACACGTGCCTCGCGGGCAAGCTGCCGGGCCACGGCATCGACGACCCGACGTTCCTGCAGCCCGACCGCCCCATGAGCGCGATCGGCGGCTAGCCGGTCCGGGCAGTCGATCCGGTGGGGGCGTCTCAGCCGGTCGGGAGCAGCTCAGCCGGTCGGGAGCAGCTCAGCCGATCGGGCGAGGTCAGCCGCCGGCGAACGGCGGCAGCACGTCCACGACGTCGCTCGGCGCGATGGCGGCGCCGTCGTCCGACCGCACCCCGTCCACGAGGATCGAGCACCGGGTGAGCACCTGCTCGAGCTCGTCGCCGTGCGCGGCGATCATCAAGGTCCGGAGCTCGCCGACCGTGCGGGCCACGAGCTGCTCGGCCTCGGTCCCGGCCGCCTCAGCGGCTCCTGCGAAGTAGCGCACGAGCGACATGTCACGCCTGCCCGTCGAGTCGAGCGAGGCGTTCTTGCCACTGCCCGGCGAGCACGGTGGTGCGCTCCAGCACGTCGCGCAGCGCCGTCGGACGCGACTCGACCGGTCCCGCAGCCGCGGCATACCCGATGAGGAACGTCGTCAACGGACCGGCCGGCCGGCCGACGCAGCCCGCCGCCGAGGCCGCTGCGTCGAGCACCGCCGGGACGTCCAGGACGTCCGACCCGACCCCGAGCTCGACCGCGAGGCTCTGCAGCCACGTGTCGAGAGCGGACGCGGGCGTGTCGGGACGGACCGGTCCGGAATCGGTGTCGAGCTGGTGGTCGGTCACGCTGCGCCTCCCGCATCGGGCAGTGCCTCGGGCATCACATCGGGTCGGATGTCGGCCTGTCCCGTCATCGTGCCACGCGTCCGGCGGTCCCGGCAGGACCTGTGGCGTCGATCGCGGCCACGTCTGTCCAGGTGTCGATGTCGGCGCCGTGATGCTCGGCGTCGGGCAGGCGGACGAGGTCCAGCGCGTCGACGAGCGCGCGCACGGACGCCCCGCGCACCCCGCCCTGTCCCCGGCCCGCTCCCCCGTCCGCGCCCTCCTCCGCGCCCCCGTCCCCGCCGAGCCGAGCTACGGCGGCATCGAGCGCGGCGCGCCGGTAGAGGCCCACGAGCGGCTGGTCGCGCCCCTCGTCGTCGACGAGCACGACACCGTCGCACGGCCGCCAGGACGCGTCGGTCGTGTCGGGGCTCGCAGCAGCGACGAGCAGCGGCACGGCGCCGGCCACCCACGGGACGTCGCACGCGAGCACGAGCACCCACTCCGGCTCGGTGCCGTCCTGGAGGGCTGCGAGCCCCGCGGCGATCCCCGCGACCGGGCCGCCGTCGGGGGGGTCCTCGAGGGTGCGCGTCACGCCGGACGGCACGGCGAGGGTGTCCGGCCCGACGACGACGATGCGCCGGACACCGGGCCCGTCGACCGCGCCCAGGACGTGCGCGAGCAACCGCCGACCGGCGACCACCACGTCGGGCTTCGAGACACCGCCGAGCCGTCGCGCGCGCCCCCCGGCCAGCACCAGGGCGTCGTACGACGGCTTCGTCACGCGGTGATCCGGAAGGCCGTCACGATCTCGCCGGGGCGTACCGCGGTCACGTCAGCGGGCACGACCGCGATCCCGTCTGCCGCCGCGAGGCTCGCCACGAGGTGAGAGCCCGACCCGCGTGCGGCTGCGGGTCGGGCGACGACGTTCCCGTCGGTGCCGGCGACCAGCGTCACCGGCATGTGCTGCTCACGACCCGCGGGCGAGGACCAGCCCGCCTCGACGCGCGCGAGCAGGGTTGGTCGGAGCACGTCCGGCCCGGCCAGGCCACGCAGCGCGAGGATCGCGGGACGCACGAACGCCTCGAAGGAGACGAACGCGCTGACCGGGTTGCCCGGGAGAGCGATCACGGGGGTGCCGTCGGCGAGGCGCCCGTAGCCCTGGGGCTTGCCGGGCTGCATCGCGACCGACACGAAAAACATGCCGTCCATCGGCGCGAGCACCTCCTTGACGACGTCGTAGGCGCCGACGCTCACGCCGCCCGACGTGACGATGAGGTCCGCGCCCCCGGCGGACTCCATCGCCTCCGCGAACGCGTGCGCATCGTCACGGACGGCGCCGAGGCGATGCACCTGGGCGCCCGCGGCGCGCGCCGCGGCGGCGAGCAGGTAGGAGTTCGAGTCGGGGATCTGCCCTCGTCGGGTCGCCACACCGGGCGTCACGAGCTCCGAGCCTGTCGAGATGACGACCACGACGGGACGGCGGTGCACGAGGACCTCAGGGCGCCCCACCGCGGCCACGGCCGCGAGCCGGTACGGCGTGAGCTCCTGACCTGCACGGAGCACGACGTCGCCCGCCGCGACGTCCTCCGCCACCCGGCGCACGTGCCGACCGGTCGGCGCGGGCGCGCGCACCTCGACCTGGTCGATGCCGCAGTCCGTGTCCTCGATGGGCACCACGGCGTCGGCCCCGGGCGGCACGGGCGCGCCCGTCATGATCCGCGCAGCGGTCCCGGCACCGATGACGGGAGCCGCATCCGTGCCGGCTGCGAGGTCGGCCACGACGCGCAGGCGCACGGGAGCATCGCCCGACGCACCGGCGACGTCCGCCGACCGCACGGCGTACCCGTCCATCGCCGAGCTGTCGAAGCGCGGCAACGGCTCGTGGGCAGTGACGTCGTCGGCGAGGACCAGCCCGGCGGCGTCCTCGAGCGCGAACGTCACGGCGGGCGTCGGCGTGATCTGACCGAGCACAGCCTCGCGGTGCTCCATGACCGTGCGACTCATCGAACCTCCCCGGTGCGGTAGCCACCCACGCTAGCGGCCCACGCCCCAGCTCGCGAAGGTCATCGCGTCGCTCTACCTCGGCCTGCTCGCGGAGGGGAGCAGCTCCGAGGCGCAGCAGCGCGCACTCCTCGGCACACGCTGCACCGACGAGGTACTCCCGGGCGCGCTCACCGCGCTGGCAGTCCTTTGCTGACGCGGGACGACCGGTCCGGTTCGGTCGTCCCGAGCCAGTCGAGCAGCCCGCACACCACGTCGGTGCAGCCGCCGCAGCCGGTCGTGGCCCGGGTCTGGCGCGCGACGTCCTCGACCGTGTCGCCGCCGCCGCGCCAGCACGCCACGACCTCGCCCTTCGTCACTCCGTTGCAGCGGCAGACTGTCGTCCGGTCAGGCATGAGCGTCGGCGAGGCGACCGGCACCCCAGCGCCCGCGACGGGGCGCACCAGGAGCTGAGCGGGGTCCGACGGGGCCGGCGTCGCGTGCGTGTAGGCCGCGGTGAGGTCCGCTGCCACCGGGCCGGCGCCGACGCACGTCGCGCCGACGACCCGCCCGTCGGCTACGACGACCTCGATGTGCCGCCCGCTGACGGGGTCCGACAGCACCACCGAGCGCGCACCGGGGACCTCCGCCCGGCGCGAGCCGCTGACCCCCATCGTCACGACGTCGAGGCCCGCCGCCTTGAGGCGCACGACGTCGGTACCGCCCGCCCGGACCGGCGTGAGGTCCGGTGCGCTCGCGTCGCCGCGCCGCCCGGTCAGCGACAGCGCGAGCCGGCGCGCCTGGTCCCAGCCCTGCGCGATGAGCCCGGTGCCACCTTCGGGCGGCTGCGCGCAGTCACCGATCGCGAACACGCGGGGGTCGGCAGGCGTCGCGAGGTCGGGTCCGACGACGATGCCACGGCCCACGTCGAGCCCCGCGAGCTGCGCGACCCGCGTCTCCGCGACCGTTCCTGCGGCGAGCACGAGAAGCTCGCAGGCGAGCACCTCGCCGCCCTCGAGCCGGACGCCCGCGACGCGCCCGTCGTGCACGAGCGCTTCCTGTGTGCGGGCGGCGACCCGGATCCCGATGCCGAGCGACGTGAGCCCGTCAGCGACGCTCGCCGCGGCGCCGGCGTCGAGCTGCCGGTCCATGAGGTGCGGGCCACCGTGCACGACCGTCACGGCGAGCCCTCGGCGCGCGAGCCCGCACGCGACCTCCAGCCCGAGAACGCCCGCACCGACGACGACGGCGACGCGCGCGTTGACTGTCGCCGCCACGATCTCGCGCGCGTCGTCGAGCGTGCGCAGCGCGTGCACCCCGGCGGGCAGCCCGCCGTCCGGACCGAAGCCGCGCAGGTCGGGGATCCGTGCGCGCGCACCCGTCGCGAGGACGACGACGTCGTACGGGTGCAGTCCGCCGTCGGAGTCGACGGCGATCCGTCGGGACCGTTCCAGCGCCACGCAGGCCAGCCCTGGCAGAACCCGGGTGCGCGCGCGGACCGTGCGCGGCAGGGACAGCGACGCGACGTCGATCTTCCCGGCCACGACCTCCGAGAGCAGGACCCTGTTGTACGGCTCGTACTCCTCGGCGCCCAGCACCGTCACGTCGAAGTGGCCGTCGTGGTCCCGTGCGTGCAGGTCGTCGGCGAAACGGGAGCCGACCATGCCGTGCCCGACGACGACGACCCGCGTCGCACCCGTCATGTCCTCGATCATGCCGCCGCCCCCGCACCCGTCGGGACAGCACGCTCCCGCGGGCCGTCGTCAGACTCGTCATACGGGTTGTCACACGGCTCGATCGAGACCGCGCACACCTTGAGCCCGGGCATCCCCGACACCGGGTCGGTCGCATCCGACGTCAGGTGGTTCACGCTTCCCTCCCCCGCCCAGTGGAAGGCCATGAAGACCGTGTCGACCCGAACTGCGTCGGTCACCCAGGCACGAGCCACCGCGCGCCCCCGCGCGGAGTCGAGCCGGACCCACGCACCGTCCTCGATGCCGTACCGCTCGGCGAGCAGGGGGTGGATCTCCACGAGGGGCTCCGGTGCCGCGCGCACGAGCTCGGGGACGCGCCGCGTCTGCGCCCCCGACTGGTACTGCGCGAGGACCCGACCGGTGACGAGGTAGACGGGCGCACCGGGATGCACGTCGTCCGCGGGGTCGGCGTGGTCGACCGCGACGAGGCGCGCACGGCCGTCGGCGGTCGGGAAGTCCCGGGTGAACAGCCGCGGCGTGCCCGGGTGGGGCGGCTGACCGTCGGGCGTCGCCGGGCACGGCCAGAACAGGTCAGGCTCGGCGTCGAGGCGCGCGTGGCTCAGCCCGGAGTAGTCCGCGCGGCCGCCCGCGCTCGCCCGGGCGAGCTCGTCGAACACCTCGGCGGGGTCGGTCGGAAACCGCACGGGCGAACCGAGGCGACGGGCCAGGTCGGCCAGGATGTCGAGCTCGCTGCGGACGCCCGCCGGGGCGTCGAGCCCGCGACGGCGGCGCAGGACGCGGCCCTCGAGCGAGGTCATCGTGCCCTCCTCCTCGGCCCACTGGGTCACGGGGAGGACCACATCGGCGAGCAACGCCGTCTCGGACGGCACGAGGTCGCACACGACGAGCAGGTCGAGTGCCGCGAGCCGCTCGCGCACCCGGTCGGCGTCGGGAGCGCTGACCACGATGTTCGATCCGTGCACGAGCAGGGCGCGCAGCCCGTCCGGTGTTCCGAGCCGGGCCAGCAGCAGGGTGGCAGGCAGGCCGGAGCGCGGCAGGTCCGCGGGGTCGACGCCCCACACGCCCGCGACGTGCGCCCGCGCGTCGTCGTCCTCGATCGAGCGGTAGCCGGGCAGCTGGTCGGCCTTCTGGCCGTGCTCGCGTCCGCCCTGGCCGTTGCCCTGACCGGTGATCGCTCCGTACCCGCTGCCCGTGCGCCCGGGCAGGCCGAGCAGGAGGGCGAGGTCGATCGCGGCGGTCACGGTCGCGGTGCCCTGCGTGCTCTGCTCGACACCCCGGCCGGTCAGGACGTAGGCGCCCGCCCCGCCGCGCGACGGCGACGCGGCCGAGAGCAGGCGTGCTACCGCGCGCAGCGTCTCGGCGGGAACTCCGCTGACCTGCTCGGCGCGCTCGGGCCACCAGGACGCGACCGCGCGGCGCACGTCGTCCATCCCGGTCGTGCGGCGCTCGACGTACCCCGCGTCGTGCAGCCCCTCGGCGAGCACGACGTGCGTGAGCGCGAGCAGGACGACGAGGTCCGTCCCCGGTACGGGCTGCACGTGGGTCCCCCGGCCGTCCGCGGTCAGGTCGGCCGTCGCGGACCGCCGCGGATCGACGACCACGAGCCCGCCCGCGGCCCGCGCGCCCGCGAGGTGCTGCACCGCCGGCGGCATCGTCTCCGCGAGGTTCGAGCCCAGCAGCAGCACGGCCTGCGCACCGCCGAGGTCCGCGAGCGGGAACGGCAGCCCGCGGTCGATGCCGAGCGTCCGGTTGGCCCCGGCGGCCGCGCTCGCCATGCAGAACCGGCCGTTGTAGTCGATGTTCGGCGTGGCGAGGACGGCTCGGGCGAACTTGCCGAGCGTGTACGCCTTCTCGTTCGTCAGGGCGCCGCCGCCGAACACCGCGACCGTCGCGGGCCCGCTCTCGGCCCGCAGCTCACGCAGCCTGCGGGCCACGAACCCGAGCGCCTCGTCCCAGGTCGCGGGCCGCAGCCGGCCGTCGGTCCGCAGCAGCGGCGTCGTCAGGCGGTCCGGGGTGCGCAGGAGGCTCGCACTCGTCCACCCCTTCTGGCACAGGCCGCCGCGGTTCGTCGGGAACTCGCGGCCGGACACCGTCACCGGGTTCGCGCCAGGGGGCGTGCCGACCGTGTCCGCCGCGTCGATCGGCGTGAGGCGCATCGCGCACTGCAGAGCGCAGTACGGGCAGTGCGTGTCGGCGGCGCCCGTCATCAGATCGCCGCCGCCGCCATCGTCGCGCCGCGTCGGTGGTAGACGGCCCACGCGACGACCGACATGACGACGTAGAGGCCGATGAACACCCAGAGCGCCGCCTCGAGGCCGCCCGTCCGCGAGGTGGACATCGCGAACCCACGCGGGATGAGGAAGCCGCCGAGCGCGCCGATCGCCCCGGCGATGCCGATGCACCCCGCGGCTGCCTTGGCGGCCCGATCGAGCGCCGCCGAGCCGACGACCCCCGCGCGGAAGACCGCCGGGATCATGCGGTAGGTCGACCCGTTGCCGACGCCGGCAGCGACGAACAGGACGAGGAACGACGACAGGAAGAGCCCGAACGAGTGCGCCCGCAGCGCGGCGATCGCCCCGAGCGCCCCGAGCGCCATCGCGACGAACGACGCGATGGTGACGCGGGTGCCGCCGAGCCGGTCCGCCAGCTTTCCGCCGAGGGGCCGCGCGAGCGAGCCGACGAGCGCGCCGAGGAACGCGATCGACGCGGTGACCTCCGGGAACTGGCCCTTCAGGAGCGTCGGGAAGGCGCCCGAGTAGCCGATGAACGAGCCGAACGTGCCGATGTACAGGAACGAGATGATCCACGTGTGCCGCGTGCGGGTCGCCGCGGCGAACGCCCGGTAGTCGGCCTTCGCGGTCGTGAGGTTGTCCATGAACCGCCACGCGATGAACGCCGCGAGCAGCACGAACGGGATGAACATCAGCCCGGCCCGCTCGAGCGAGAGCCCCGCGCCCGCGACGATGACGAGCGGCACGGCGAACTGCACCGCGGCGGTCCCGAGGTTGCCGCCCGCCGCGTTGAGGCCGAGCGCCGTGCCCTTCTCGCGGGCCGGGTAGAAGAACGAGATGTTCGCCATCGACGAGGCGAAGTTGCCACCGCCCACCCCCGCGAGAGCCGCGATCGCGAGCATCACGCCGAACGGGGTGCCGGGTCGCTGCACGGCCCACGCGATGGCAGACGTCGGCAGGAGCAGCAGCAGCGCGGAGACGATCGTCCAGTTGCGGCCGCCGAACCGCGGGACGGCGAACGTGTACGGGATCCGCAGCGTCGCGCCGACGAGGCTCGGCACCGCGATCAGCCAGAACATCTGATCGACACTGAAGGCGAAGCCGGCTGCGGGCAGCTGCGGCACGACGATGCTCCAGACCGCCCACACCGCGAAGCCGAGGAACTCCGCGAACACCGAGGCGGCAAGGTTGCGCTGAGCGATGCGGCGGCCGCCGTCGGCCCAGAACGTCAGGTCCTCGGGATCCCAGCGGTCGATCCAGCGCCCGCGCGCCGAGTGCGTCGCGGCGAGCGGGACGACGGGGTCGTTGGTCGTCGTGGGTCCGGCAACCGTACCGACGGACGTCACGGTGGTGGGAGTCGCCATCACTGCCTCCTGGAGGGTCGGCCCCGGTCGGGCCGTCGCCTCGACGTTAGGAAGCGGTTGTTACGCCTCGCTCCCTCGCTCGTGACGCGCGTGGAAACCTCCGCGCACACCCGGTGCGGGGCGCCCGTGAGATCCCGCGAGAGCACGGCTCCCCCGAGTCAGTCGACCGGACGGCCCATCGGGGTCTCGTCGGAGGGGGTCTCGTCGGAGGGGGTCGTGTCGTGCGGGGTCTCGCCGTGCGCCGCGAGCGCCTCGTCCAGCTGGGCCATGATGTGCTGGCACTCCTCGACGTCCCACGGCGTCCCGGACAGCTCGAACTCGAAGAGCACCGGCCGGCCGGACCGCGCGGCGACGACCCGGCACGCGCGCTGGTAGTGCCCCCCGAAGTTCCGGTTGCCGCTGCCGATGACCCCGACCATCCGCCTCCGGTTGACGTCGGACGCGAGGAAGCGCAGGACACCCTCGGGCACCGTGTCGTTGCGGTCGTTGCCGGACTTGTACGACGGCGTGAGGAGCACCCACGGACCGTCGGCCTCGCTCACCCGGTGCGCACGCTCGGCGAGGTTGAAGACGGGTCGTCCAAGGCGCTCGGCGAACGAGCGGACCAGGCCGCTGGACGAGGAGTAGTAGTAGATCGGTGTCTGGCGCATGGCCACGATGGTCCTCGACTCAGCGCCCCGCGAGCAGGTCCGCGAACGACGTGGGGTTCGCGAAGGGGTCGACGGCGCGGTGCGGCGAGCGTTCGGCGACGAGGTCGGCGAGCTCACCCGCGGCGCGCTCGACCCGTATCGCGAGCGGCGAGACGTCGTCGGGCACCTGCTTGCTGCTCGCCGCGCCGAAGTCCTCGGTCGCGCCGAACACGGACGTCGGCACGACGACCGCGTGCAGGTAGGAGAACAACGGGCGCACCGCGTGCTCCAGCGCGAGCGTGTGCCGGGCGGTCCCGGCCGTCGCGCCGATCAGCACCGGCATGGCGGCCA
>JAYTSH010000369.1:0-12800 GCA_043745755.1 Cellulomonas sp.
CAGCAGCGTCGCGGTCGTCTTGTGCGCGCCGCCCTTGGGGTTGATGACGACGATCGTCTTGGGACCGTCGAAGTTGCGCTGGATCCGGGCGACCCGCCCGCGGTAGGCAGCCTCGGAACGCCCGGGGCCCGGGGAGATGACCCCGCCCGTCACGCGGCGGATGCCCTTGCGCCAGCCGTGGTCGGCGTACCCGCTGACGGGCCGGCGACGCGTCGAGAGGAGGTCGTCGAGCGTCGGGAGGGCGCCGGTGGACGGCGCGGCGACCCTCGAGCCACCGACACGAACGCCGGTGGGGGCGGCGGGGGCGGTGCTGCTCGGCACCGCCGGGACCTGGCGCGTGGCGTCGGCGCCCTCGTCCTGACTCCGTCGACCGCGCGACTCCGCGAGCGCCGCGCTCGCCTCCTCGACCGAGCCGTCCGAGTGGACCAGGAGCGACCACAGACCGTCGGGGTCGCGCACCTGCACCGCCACGGAACGGCCGGTGCGCGCAGCGACATCGGCGATGAGGCCCATGATCGCGGCGCCCGCCTCGGCGACGGTCGACGCCTCGACGTGCTGCGGGACACCGTCGAGGACGACCTCGGCGGTACCGTCTGCGCGCACGACCGCCTGGACGACGTCGTCCTGTCGGACGGCGTCGGGCGGCGGCACGTTCGACGCCAAGGCACCGGTTTCGCTCACGGGGTCGGATTCCTTCGTCGACGGTCAGGGCGCCACGAACCTACGCCGTCGCGCGCCTGCGCGCATGGTCAGCGCCCGCCGAGGGCGCCGATCGGGGCTCGCACCAGGCGGTCAGGTCGCCGGGCTGCTCAGCTCGCGCACCGCCCGGACGTCGGCTGTGGTCCACCGGCGGGTCCCGATCATGAGCACGATCCCGCCGACGACCACCGCGACGACCGCGAGGGGAAGCGCGAGATCACGGACGGCCGACGCGTAGGTGACGATGCTCCCGACCACACCCCCGCCGATGACCGTCGCGCCGATGATCATGGTGCGCTTTGCTCGGTCCCTGAGCTCGTCAGCGGTCCGGTTCAGCCGCCACTCAGGGATCACGTTGTCCTGATTCGCCATTCGAGCACCTCCCGAGAAGTCGTCGTTGACCTACGAGGTGCTTCGGCACGCGCAGCTCGCCAGACAAGGGGGGGTCACCCGTCCGTGCGCGATTTCATCCGATCAGTCGGCGTCGGGGCCGATGGAGAACCAGACCGTCTTGCCCAGGGGACCGCGCTGCTCGACACCCCAGGCCGTGGCAAGCGCCGCGACCAGCGACATCCCCCGGCCGCTCAAGTCGGTCGGCAGTGCGCGCTGCACCGACGGGCGCGCGGTGCTCTCGTCCGAGACGGACACGCGGACCTCGTCGTCGAGCACCACGACCCGCACCCGGATCTCGCCGTCCACCGGTCCGTGCACCACGGCGTTCGCGACGATCTCGCCAGCGAGCAGCTCGATGACCTGGTTGGACGATCCGTGAACCCCCGCGTCGGCGACGGTCCGCATGACCCAGTGACGCGCGGCGCGAGCGGCTACGGGACGCGCCTCGAGCACGAGCTCGGCGGGCACACCGCGGGCGGCGACACGTCTCGCGCTCGCCGCACTACGGATGTCCCGGAGCTCGCCCACCTCTCTACTGTGCCCGACGACGGCCGACCGCGCGGCCTGAACGGCCGTCCAGGATCAGCGGACGACCGTTCGCCTGCCCGTGCCGCGGCGATCAGGGATGCGGGACGGGCGCGGAATGCCAGGTCGAGGACTCCGACGGCATGAGGATCCACAGGATCGGATAGATGAGGATCTGGCTGCCCGGGATGACCATGAGCAGCAGGATGAACAGCAGACGCGAGGGCCACGGGTCCAGCCCGAAGCGTCGGCCGAGGCCGGCACAGACGCCGCCGAGCACGCGCCCGTCGATCGGCCGGATGAGGCCGTCACGGCCGAGGGTCTCGTGGATGGTGCTCACAGTTCTTCCTTCTTTCACGCGTCGGTTGCTGACATACCCAGCGTGCCGCGGTCGCCGCGGACAGCACATCGGGGCTATGCCCTGATCCGACCCTGAGTCGACCCGGACCTACCCCGGGCAGGGCGCCACGGCGCAGGCTCGGGGTGGCGCGCGCGCACCACGCGGCAGCACCGCCGCCAGGACGCCGTCGAGCCGCTCGTGGGCGAAGAACACGCTCGGCAGCCCGAGCCGCTGCGCATGGCGCCGACCCGCGCGACGTCGCAGCCCTTGCACAACCCGAACACTCACCGAACACTCACCGAACGGAAGCCTGACGCGGGGTGGGCACCGTGGGTCGTGTGCCGGACGGACCGGCACGCCGCCGAACGGAGCACCCCATGACCTCACCTCTGCGCCGCCGCACCGCCCTGGCCGCCGTGGCCACGCTCGGCATCGGCGCGATCCTCGCCGCGACAGCATCCGCGACCTGGGCGACCGACGCACCGACCCCGGGCCCGACGGTCGTCGTGCAGGGCGGCACCGTGACCGTGACGCGTGACGCCGCTCACGTCCAGGCCCGCTGCGCGCGGATCCCGGGCCTTCAGAAGCACATCGCCGCGGTCATCGACCGCATCCAGGGCGCTCCTGACGTGCCCGGGTCGGTCGCGTCGCTCCGGGCGCACGCCGACGCAGCCCGTGCGGCGGGGCGGGACGACGCGGCCCGGCGACTCGACGACCGTGCAGCCCTGCGGGCTGACCGGGTCACCCACCTGCAGCACGTCTCCGACCGTCTGACGAGGGTCGAGCAGACGGTCTGCGCGCCGCTCGCCGCCCGGCCCGCCACGAGCTCATGAGCCGCGCCGCCGGCCGCGCCCCACGCGGGGCCCTCGTCGCGGTGGCCGTCCTCGGGGTCGCTGTGAGCCTGGCCGGGTGCGGTACTGCCCGATCCGTGTCGCGATCGCCCGCGGTGACGGTCCACTCCACGGCCGGCACGGCTGCCGACACGCCGTCCGGTGCAGCCACGCCGGTCACGCCCACCTCGGTGCCCATCCGCCAGGATGACCTCGACGAGCTCGGCGCGGCCCTGTCCGACGGGTCTGCGCTGACGACCGAGCTGGAGAGCGACATGGCCAAGGACTCGACCGAGTGACCCCACCGTCCGGACTCGTGGTGGTCGTGGAGGACGACCCGGCCGTCTCGAGCCTGCTCCGGCTGTACCTGAGCCGCGACGGCTTCGGGGTCGAGACCTACGCCGACGGGTCCGTCGCGCTGCAGGCGATCGGCGCGCACCGCCCGGTGGCCGTCGTGCTCGACATCGGCCTGCCGGGCATGGACGGAATCGAGGTGTGTCGCCGGTTGCGTGCCCGCGGCGACCGCACCCCGATCCTGTTCGTGACCGCGCGGGACGACGAGGTCGACCGCGTGCTCGGTCTCGAGCTCGGCGCGGACGACTACGTCACGAAGCCGTTCAGCCCACGTGAGCTCGTCGCTCGCGTCCGGGCCGTACTGCGGCGTTCCCAGCCGCACGACGAGGCCGCGGACCGGTTCGGGCTCGGCGACGTGGAGATCGACGTCGCACAGCGGCGCGTCTGGGACGCCGGCCGCGAGGTCGCCCTCACGGCGACCGAGTTCGACCTCCTGTCCCACCTGCTGCGCAACCCCGGTCGGGTGTGGCAGCGCGACGAGCTGCTCGGGACCGTGTGGGGGTACTCGTCGGTCGCGGGCAGCCGGACGGTCGACGTGCACGTGTCCCAGCTCAGGGCGAAGATCGGCCCCACGTGCCCGATCCGCACGGTGCGCGGGGTCGGGTACGCGGCCGATGCCCGCGGCGAGCGTGCGTGAGCCGGCCCCCGGACGCTTCGACCGGTGGGCCGGCCCGGCGACGCATGTCGGTGACGGCGCGCATCACGCTCCTGTGCGTCGGCGTCGCACTCGTCGCCGCGTTGTCGGCGAGCGTCGCGACGGCGCGTGCGCTGGTCGCCGCTGAGCGCAACGACCCCGCGACCCTGCGCCAGGTGGTCCAGGAGCTACGTGGGTCCGACGCGGCGGCGCAGCGCGAGGCTCGGGCAGCGACCCGCCGTCCCGTCGTCGTGCGATCGATCCTGGTCTCGATGGGCGTCGGTCTCGCGGTCGGCACCCTCGCCGGAGGGTCGATGGCACGGCTGCTGACCCGTCCGCTGCGCCGCACGGCCCTGGCCGCCCGAGCGATGGGCGCAGGTCGTCGCGACGTCCGGGTTCCCGTCGAGGGGCCGACGGAGATCGCCGACGTCGCCGTGAGCCTCAACGAGCTCGCCGATGCGCTCCAGCACAGCGAGGACCGCCAGCGTCAGTTCCTCCTGTCGGTGTCGCACGAGCTGCGGACGCCTCTGACGGCGGTGCGCGGGTTCGCGGAGTCCATCGCGGACGGCGTGGTCACCGGCGAGGAGGCCGCTCGGGCCGGGGGTGTCGTGCTCGCCGAGGCCCGGCGGCTCGAGGGCCTCGTCCGGGACCTTCTCGATCTTGCCAGGCTCGGGGCCGTCGACTTCCGCCTCGACCTCGCCGCTTCCGACCTCACCGCCCTGCTCGACGATGCTGCGACGGTCTGGGGGACGCGCGCGGCCGCGCACGGCGTCGAGCTTCGTGCCGAGCGGCCAGGGCAGCCGATCGTGCTCCGGACCGACCCCGCCCGGCTCCGCCAAGTCGTCGACGGACTCGCGGAGAACGCTCTCCGGGTCACGCCCGCAGGTGCGCCGATCGTGCTGTCGCTGCGCCGGTCGACGCATGGCGATCCCCCGGGCACGCTCGCCGTCCTGCAGGTGCGTGACGGCGGGCCGGGGTTGGCGGCCGACGACTACGTCGTCGCGTTCGAGCCCGGCATCCTCGGTGAGCGGTATCGCGACGACCGCCCCGGCGGGGTAGGCATCGGGCTGTCCCTGGTCAGCGGCCTCGTGCGGCGCCTGGGCAGCACCGTCGTGGCCGGCCCTGCCCCTGAGGGCGGCGCGGCGTTCACCGTCTTCCTGCGCGACGCCGCCTCCTCGGCGTGAACGACCCGTCGCTCTGGGCGCACGCGAGCGAGTCGTTCGAGCACGGCTACCGCGCACGCAGCCACCGACGCGCACACCGCGCCTTCGCCGTACGACGACGGCGCCGACCGCGGGGGTCCACGGCCGGCGCTGTCGCCGGAGCCGAGCTCGGGTCAGCTCAGCGGCGGGACCGCGAGCTGCGCGAGCTCAAGGGCCTGCTGCGGGAACCAGGCCCCGGCCGCAGGGTCGACGATCCCACCCCACTCGGGATCCGTCGTGCCGCCCGTGCCGCGCGTGCACTGCCCGTCGGACTGCCCGGGCGTCTTGACCCACAGGTACGCGTCGAGGAGCTGGTTGGTCGCGACCGGGTCGGCCGCGGGGAGCTCGCCGAGGCCACGCCCGGGCGGGTTGCACCAGTCCTGCGCATCGGGGTAGGACGCCGTCGGCTTCCACGGACCCTTGCCGTTGCGGCTCGTGTCGATCACGAAGTGCGCCGTCGGCTGGACGGTCCCGAGCATCCCCGCGTACCGCGCGTTGATGCTCGACGTGTCGAGGTCGGCCGAGGTCGCCGTGTCGCTCCACATGCCGAAGTTGTTCAGCGCGACGCCGCTCCAGCTGTTCGTCGGTCCGCCGTTCCAGTACTGGTTCGGGCAGCCGTTGAAGTCACCGGGTGCGACCTCGGTGGCGTAGGCGAGGCACTCGGACACCCACGTGCCGTACTGGGCCAGGTTCGGCGTGTACTGGTAGTTGGACAGGTTGACGAAGAACCCGTCGGCCCGCTGGACACCGGCCTTGACGAGGCGGTCAGCAGACTCGCCGACATTCTGCCAAGCGGTGTGCGTGGCGTCCAGGTACACCGACGCGTGCGAGTCCTTCGCGAGCGCGTCGACGGCGAAGTTGAGCTGCGTCAAGCGGTTGGCGGGCGTCGCGGCGTCCCCGGCCGGGAGCGCCGGGTCGATCGGGAGCGTGCAGTTCGAGGACCCGTCGAGGGCGCTGACGTAGTTGGGGATCAGGCCGAGGCCGTCGGGCTCGAGGATGACGATCGCCTGGCTGTGGCCGAGCGCGCTCGCGAAGGCCGCGATCCACGCCTCGTAGGCCGCGGTGCCCGCAGCGCCACCCGCCGAGTACTGCCCGCAGTCGCGGTACGGCAGGTTGTAGGCCACGAGCGTCGGGATCGACCTCGTCGCGGCCGCTCTGCGGACGATCTCCTTGACGTCGTGTGCGACCTGCCGGGGCGTGCCGCCCGTGAACCACACGGCCTGCGGCGTGCTCACCATCTTCTTGAGCAGCGTCGCGTCGGCCCGGTCACCCTGGGAGAGCAGCTGGGCGATCTGCTGCCGGGAGCCGTCGGGGGCCTTCGGCACGTAGAAGCTTGCGCTCGGGGTCGGATGGTGACCTGAGGCTCCGGCCACCGCAGTGGTGGCTCCGGCGGTCAGCGCCAGGGCGGCCGCGGCGAGCACGACGGTCCCGCGAGTGAGTGTGAAGCGCATCGGTGTCTCCTACATCGTCGTAGTCGGACCACTTACATGGGAGCGCTCCCAGACACGGGCCCCTCCGGGCTGAGAGGTCTTCACCGTCGTCGGCGATGTCCGATCTGTCAAGCATCGCGCCGCAGAAACGAAGTCCGGATTCAACGGCCTGAAACGTTTAGGCGCTACCCGCTCGCCGGCCGCAGTGCTTCCATGGCCACAACCCCACCTCGATCCCCGGATCTGTCCGCACCCTGGAGAGATGATGACAAGCACTCGTCGCGGCCTGCTCGTGCGAACGTTCGGTGCCGCCGCCGCACTGGCTGTCGCGGTCACCGGACTGGTCACGGCCTCCGGTAGCAGCGCGGTTGCCGCCGCGAACGGAACCGGGACCGGCTACCTCAGCACGCGGGGCAACCAGATCGTCGATTCCACAGGCGCGACGGTGCGCCTGACCGGGCTCAACTGGTTCGGCATGGAGACCGACAACCACACGTTCCACGGGCTGTGGGCCAACGTGACCTGGACGTCGATGATGGATCAGATGGCCAAGCTCGGCTACAACACGATCCGAGTGCCGTTCACCGGCGACTCGCTGGTCACCGGCGCGCAGGCGACGAGCGTGAACTCGTACATCAACCCCGATCTCGTCGGGCTCTCACCGATCCAGATCCTCGACAAGGTCGTCGACTACGCCGGCCGGCTCGGGATGCGGATCGTCCTCGACCGGCACCGACCCTCGACCGCCGGACAGACCGCTCTCTGGTACACCCCGACGGTCTCCGAGGCGAGCGAGATCGCCGACTGGAAGATGCAGGCCACGCACTACGCGGGCAACCCGACGGTGGCCGGTGCCGACCTGTTCAACGAGCCGCACGCGGAGGGCACCTCACCCAACGGCACCGGCTCGTGCTGGGGGTGCGGCGACCTGGCACGCGACTGGCGGCTCGCAGCGCAGCGCATCGGGAACGCAGTCCTCGCGACCAACCCGCGCTGGCTGGTCCTCGTCGAGGGCGTGAGCTGTGGCGACGGCAGCGTCCCGAACGTCTGGGACGCCGTCGCGGACGACCCGATGGCGTGCGACTGGTGGGGCGGCAACCTCGCCGGCGTCGCGCAGTACCCGGTGCAGCTCACCGTCCCCAACCAGCTCGTGTACTCGGCGCACGACTACGGGATCTCGGTCTACGACCACCAGGACTGGTTCGACAAGACGAAGCACCCGGACTTCCCGGCCAACCTGCCGGCCGTCTGGGACCACTTCTGGGGCTACATCTACAAGCAGAACATCGCGCCCGTGCTCGTGGGCGAGTTCGGCAGCACCCTGGCGGACCCGCGCGACACCCAGTGGATGAAGGCGCTCGTCGCCTACCTCGGGACCGGCTCGAGCGGCATGTCCTTCACGTACTGGTCGTGGAACCCGGACTCGGGTGACACGGGCGGCATCGTCGGCGACGACTGGGCCACCGTGAACCAGGCCAAGCAGGCGATCCTCGCACCGGCCCTCGTGCCCCCTGTCGCCGTGGGAACCCCGACGAGCACGCCGACGGCCACCCCCGCTCCGACGCCCTCGGCCACGCCGACCGCCACGACCGGGGCCTGCACCGCGACGGTGCAGCTCACCAACACGTGGCCGAGCGGCTTCCAGGCGGCGATCACGGCCAAGAATGGCGGATCGACTCTCAGCCCCTGGGTCGTCCGCTTCACCGTCTCCGCCGGCGTCACCATCGCCAGCGGCTGGAACGGCACCTTCACCCAGAGCGGCACGACCGTGACCGTCACGGCGCCCGCCTACAACGCCGCGCTCGCGCCCGGCGCCACGGCAGGCATCGGCTTCACCGCCAACGGGACGTCGAGCCCCGCACCCGGCGGCGTCACGCTCAACGGCACCACCTGCTCGTGACGGTGGGCGTCATCGTCACTCGCACCGCACCGTCGCCCGACCGCACCCACCATCGCCCGACCGCACCCGCCATGACCCGACTGCACAAGGAGTGAGATGTCTCGTCGTCTTCGAACGGCTGCCCTGACCGGGCTGCTCAGCCTCGCCATCGGACTGTCCGCCGTCGTCTCGGCGCAGACGGCGAGCGCGGACACCCCCACCTGCGAGCAGTGGGGCAGTGTGGCGATCCAGGGTGGTCGGTACATCGTCAACAACAACCGCTGGGGCACCGCCTCGACCCAGTGCATCAACGTCACGGGCACGGGTTTCACGGTCACGCAGGCCGACGGCACCGCCTCGACCAGCGGCGCCCCGAAGTCGTACCCCATGGCGTACTACGGCTGCCACTACACCGCGTGCACGGCGAGCGGCAACGTCCTGAGCCCGAACGGGATGCAAGCCTCCAACGCCGCCTTCGCGAACATCACGACCAGCGCCGCCATGACCTACCCGAGCAGCGGGACGTACGACGCGGCCTACGACATCTGGTTCAACAAGTCGCAGCCGACGACGACGACGGGCCAGAACGACGGCGCCGAGCTCATGGTCTGGCTCAACCACCAGGGCTCGATCCAGCCGATCGGCTCCAAGGTCGGCACCGCGACGATTGCCGGCGCGACGTGGGACGTGTGGTCGGGCAGCTCCGGCTGGAACGTCATCTCGTACGTGCGTCAGACCACGACGAGCTCGGCGACCTTCAGCGTCAAGTCGTTCTGGGACGACGTCGTCAGCCGGGGGCTCGGGTCGAACTCGTGGTACCTCACGAGCATCCAGGCGGGCTTCGAGCCGTGGATCGGCGGGGTCGGCCTCGCGCTCGACAGCTTCTCGGTCAGCACCACCGGTTCGACACCGACACCGACACCGACACCCACACCCACCCCCACAGCGACCCCCACCCCGACTGTCACGCCGACACCCACGCCCACGCCGACCCCCACGGGCACCACGGGCGGTTGCACCGCGTCCCTCACGACGATCAGCTCGTGGGCCGGCGGCTTCCAGGCCTCGGTCACGGTCACCAACGCCAGCTCGTCGCTGATCAACGGTTGGACCACTGCCTGGACGTTCCCGGCAGGCCAGACCATCAGCAACCTCTGGAGCGGTGTGGCCACGCAGAGCGGGTCGACCGTGATGGTCAAGAACGCGCCCTACAACGGACTGCTCGCCGCGCACGGTTCGACGACGTTCGGCTTCATCGGGACAGGCAGCGCACCCGGTTCGCTGACAGCGACCTGCAGGACCCCCTAGCGCCGCGCGCGCACCGACAGCCGTCCGACTCCCGTCGGGCGTCTGTCGGTGCGCCTGTCGGTGCGTCTGCGCACAGAAGAGGACAGACTGGGTCAACGCCACTCGCCGGCCTCACCAGGCCCGCTGGTCGGAGGTCAGAGGCGAGCCAAGAAGGTGAGCGCACGATGAACCTCGACGCGATGAGCCAGACGGCGCACGCGCTGGTCGCCCCCGGCAAGGGGATCCTCGCCGCTGACGAGAGCGGACCGACGATCGCGAAGCGGCTCGCCGGGATCGGTGTCGAGTCGACCGAGAAGACACGCCGGGCGTACCGCGAGATCCTCTTCACGACCGCCGGGATCGGCGCCGCCATCAGCGGCGTGATCCTCTTCGACGAAACCCTGCGTCAGCGGTCCGCCGACGGCACGCCGTTCCCCGAGGTCCTGCGCCGCCAGGATGTCATCGCGGGCATCAAGGTCGACGGCGGGACTCAGCCGCTCGCCGGATTCCCGGACGAGGTCATCACCGAGGGGCTCGACGGGCTGCGATACCGGCTGACCGAGTACGCCGCGCTGGGCGCGCGGTTCGCCAAGTGGCGCGCGGTCGTCCGCATCGGCGACGGGTGCCCGACGACGACGTGCATCGAGGCCCACGCCCACGCGCTGGCCCGCTACGCCGCGCTCGCGCAGGAGGTTGGCCTCGTGCCGATCGTCGAGCCCGAGGTGCTCATGGACGGGTCGCACGACCTCGCCCGTTGCGCCGAGGTCACGGTGACGACGCTCCGGGCCGTGTACGCCGAGCTCGCGCGCCACCGCGTCGTCCTCGAGGCGACCCTTCTCAAGCCCAACATGGTGCTGCCCGGCAAGGACTGCCGGGTGCAGGTGAGCGACGACGAGATCGCGGACGCGACCGTCGCCGCGCTCCGCCAGACTGTGCCCGCCGCAGTGCCCGGCATCGTCTTCCTCTCGGGTGGCCAGACCGGCGAGCAGGCGACCTCACGTCTGGACGCGCTCAACCGGCGCGGGCCCCAGCCGTGGGAGCTGAGCTTCTCGTTCGGACGGGCGCTGCAGGCCCCGGTCCTGAAGGCGTGGGCCGGCGACGACGGCAACCGCGCCGCAGCCCAGGCGGCACTGCTCCTCCGCGCCCACCTCAACGGTGCCGCGCGCCACGGGATGTACACCGCGGACATGGAAGGCGTGCGGGTCTAGTCCCGGCACGTCGTCCTGGTCGTCAGGTCCGTCGCCCAGGCTTCCATCACCTGCGCGGCGCGCTCGCGACCGAGGTTCCAGTCCGCCAGGCACAGGGGCACCTCGACAGCGACGCGCTGCAGCACGCACGATCGCCGCGGCTCGTCGAGTTGGGCGATCTCCGGCACCGCATCGGCCGAGAGCCCCTGGAGATGGACGACGTCGAGCCCGACGACCAGCCTGGCGTCGCGCTCGGCCGCGACGTTGTGGCGGACGATCAGCGCGTCCGGGTTCACGAGCGCGAGCCCGAGCATCGCCACGGCAACCACCTGGACGACGGCGCGTGGCAGCCACCTGCCACGCCAGCGCACCCCCGCCACCAGCACGGCGATGAGCTGGGCCAACCCCTGCCGGGCGTACTCCGCGTAGGTCAGGCCGGCCGTGCCCGGCACGTGCCGGTGGCCTCCGAGCAAGGCTCCGACCTGGACGAGCACGAAGGCCAGCACCAAGGCGCGAGGGCAAGCACGGGCAGCAGCCACTCGCCGCACGTCGAGCTCCCCGGGCACGACGTACGGGCCGACGGCGACGTTCGCGACGACGTCCGGTTGAGGCCGCCCGAACTGCCGACCCCAGCACCGGCCCGTACGCTGTCCACGTGATCGTGACCGTCGAGCGCCGTGCCGGCCTCGCTCCCACCGAGGGCCGGGCATGAACGTCGTCACCGCGGTCCTCGTGGTCCTGATGGTGCTCGCTGCCGTCCACGGCTACCGGGCGGGGCTCGGCCGGATCGTGCTGCCGACCGCCGGGTACGTCGCCGGCTTCCTGCTCGGCGTGCGGGTCGTCGCACCGCTCGTGATGCGCTCGATCGACGCGCCGGTCGGCAAGGTGGTCTCCGCTGTCCTGGCCACCCTCGCGCTCTCGCTCATCGGCGGCGCGATCGGGAGCGTCGCGGCACGCCGGTTCGACCTGGCCAGCGACCGGCTGCACCTGGGGGTCGTGACCCGGGCCCTCGGGGCGACCTTGCAGGCCGCCATGGTCCTGTTCCTGGCGTGGCTGCTCGCGTCGGGCCTGACCACCGTGGAGGCGTACGGGATCGGCCGGCAGGTCCAGGCGTCACCGATCATCCGCGCGCTGAACTCCGCCCTGCCGACGCCGCCGGACCTCGTCTCCCGCCTCAAGGGCATCATCAGCCCGAACGGCTTCCCGAACGTGTTCTTGGCCGGTGAGCCCCGGCCGACCCAGGTCAGTCCGGGCGGACCTGTCGACGCTTCCGTCCTGGCGACTGCCGAGAAGTCGGTGGTCAAGCTGGTCGGGCCCGGGTGCGGCGGGGAGGTCGAGGGGTCGGGCGTGGTGATCGCGCCAGGCGTCGTCGTCACCAACGCGCACGTCGTCGCCGGGGTGCGGCGACCCACCGTGGTCGACGCCGCCGGCCAGCACGGCGCGACGGTTGTGCTCTTCGACCCCGCCGAGGACCTGGCCGTCCTCATCGCGTCAAGCCTGAAGGCCCCGGCGCTCGCCAGCGACCCGGACACGCTCGCACCGGGCACCCGGGGCGCCGTCGTCGGGTACCCCGGCGGAGGGCCGCTGCGTGCGGACGACGCCGTCGTGGTCGACTCGATGACCGCCGTGGGCCAGAACATCTACGGCCAGGGCTCGGTCAGCCGAGCCGTCTACCAGCTCGGTGCCAACGTCCAGCCGGGCAACTCCGGCGGGCCGCTGGTGACCGCGGACGGACGGGTCGCGGGCATCGTCTTCGCCAAGTCCGTCAACCAGGACGCGGTCGGCTACGCGCTCGTCTGGAACGAGGTCGCCCCCCAGGTCGACGCAGCGAGGAGCCTCACGGCCGCTGTCCCCACCGGAGCCTGCAGCGCCGAGTGAGACGGCGGACGCAGCGCGCGCGTCAGGGCGTGATCGGCTCGGCCAGCGCCGCGCTGAGCACGCCGCCGTCCCCCGAGACCTCGACCTCCGCGTCGTCCGGCGCGCTGCGGCCCCACAGCATCAGGGCCAGGACCGATGCGGGCGCGCGCACCTGCACGACCG
>JAYTSH010000370.1:0-2397 GCA_043745755.1 Cellulomonas sp.
GTCGCGCTGCCAGTAGTAGTTGTTCGTGTCGATCACGATCTTGCCCGCGAGCGGCTCGACGGGGACCTGCAGGTACGCCCTGAGCGGGACGGTCACCACCACGACGTCGCCACCCTCGGCCGCCTCGTGCGCCGTACCTGCTCGCGCCCGGCCACCGAGCTCGTGGACGAGCTCGGTGAGGGTCTCGGGCCCGCGTGAGTTGGACAGGACGACGTCGTATCCGTGAGCAACGGCGAGCCGCGCCAGGGCGCTGCCGATCCGTCCGCTGCCGATCAGTCCAAGGGTTGTCATGCCGTGCCCAACCCGCGCGGCACGGCCGATGTTCCTTCGGTCGGTCCGTCGTGGCGGACTGGTGGGCGGACCGTCAGTCGGTCGGCCGGTGCCCGAGCCAGGTGGTCAGCGCCTGCTCGGTCGACGACCCCGCGGGCCCGCGGTGCGGGACCCGGAGCTCGCGACCATCACCGCACACGACCGCGGCGTGGAGCACCACGGGCCGCGCGAGCCGACGCAGCCCGCCGCGCGACGTCACGGGCACGATCCAGGGACCGAACGCGTCGTCTTTGCGGACCTCATGGTGCGATGCCACCGTCCGCCACATTCACAGCCGGCTCACGAGTGGCTCATAGCATTCTGCGGCGACGGGGTGGGACAATTTTGCGCGCATTCCCGAGAAGGACGCTACTGTCACACCATTCGGTTCCGATGCGGCACCCGCAGCGGGCGGATCGTCTCTCCGAGAGGTGACCCATGCGTCCCACGATTGTGATCGCCGACGGAGCCGGGCGGTATGTCAGCTCCGGTGTCATCCAGATCTCCGTCACCAACCTCGTGATCATCGGACTGATGATCCTGGTGTTCGTCCTCGCCCTCGTCCTGCCCTTCCCCGGCCGGCACCACCACGACTCGTCGGACCGCGACTCATGACCGCCGTCGACACGGGCCAGCCGCCCGTCGCGACGCCGACGAGCTGGACGGCACGCGTGCGGGAGCGCATCTCGCACATCGTCCCGCCCGGACAGGCGCTGCCCGACCGGCAGCCCGCGTACATGTCCTCGTGGATCTATGTCTTCGGAGTGCTGACGCTCGCCGCGCTTGTCGTGGTCGTCGCGACTGGCGCGCTGCTCGCTCTCGGCGGCGTCACCTGGTGGCACGTCTCGAGCCTCGGCCGCTTCGTGAACTCACTCCACCTCTGGAGCGTCGAGCTGTTCTTCGTGTTCATGGTTGTCCATCTGTGGGGCAAGTTCTGGATGGCCGCGTGGCGTGGCAACAGGGCCCTGACGTGGATCACCGGCGTGGTCGCGTTCCTCGGGTCGATCGGGACCGCCTTCACCGGGTATCTGTCGCAGGCCAACTTCGCCTCGCAATGGATCAGCACCCAGGCCAAGGACGGACTCAACTCGGTCGGCGTCGGCGCGTTCTTCAACGTGCTCAACCCGGCCCAGATGCTGCTGTGGCACGTCGTGCTGCTGCCGCTGGTGCTCGGCGTGCTCGTCGTCCTGCACGTCGTTCTCGTGCGGCGCCACGGCATCGTGCCGCCCATCGACGCCAACGAGGAGACGGCATCATGACGACGTCGACCGCACACCGACGCACGACCCGCACGGCCCGAGACGGCACGCCCGACTCGCACGGCTTCGCCACGCGCCCCTACGACCTCGTCAAAGAGTTCGTCGTCGCCCTGGTCGTGGTGACCCTGCTCGCCGTCGGGCTCGCCGCAGCCTTCTCGTCCCCGGACGAGAAGGCCGTCACGATGAGCGACTGGGCGAACGCAGCGCCGAACGACGTCGTCGCCACCGCCGCGGGCGAGCTCGCGGGCACCACGAAGAGCGCGTCGTTCGGACCGCCGTACAACACCGCGGCGGACGGCGCAGCGCTCGGACCGCTCAAGCTGCAGAAGTGGGCCGGCGTCACGTTGCCACTCGACTCGGCGCAGGACCTGGTGCTGACCCCGCTCGCAGGGGTGACCGAGAACAGCAAGCTCACCGACGCGCTCGCCGCGTGGCAGCCCGCCGGTGCTGACCAGCAGACGAAGTGGGCGACCGACTACAGCGATGCGCTCGCACAGGCCCCCGACGGCAACCCGGACAGCGTGGCGACCGGCGACTACGGCCCCGTGCCGGTCATCGCAGCAAGCTTCCTCACGCTCGCACAGACCGGGGGGCTCGAGGGTGCGCTCACGTCGGCCGGCAACTTCTACGGGGGCGACCAGACCCGCGCGCTGCTGCTGCTCGCCGACGGCGCCTATCTCGAGGACCAGGCCCGTGCCCGCAACCTCGGCGGCGACCAGTGGGGCATGATGAACGAGACCGGAAACTACCCCGGTCAGCCCTGGATGTGGCTGTACACGTTCTGGTACCAGGTCCCGCCGTTCTCGACGTCCGACAACGCCGACGCGCT
>JAYTSH010000371.1:0-5653 GCA_043745755.1 Cellulomonas sp.
GCAGACCGACCTCGACAACTGCCTGCGCCACCGTGACCCGAGCACGTACGACGCGAACGACCCGTACTACGCGACCGACGACTTCCGCGCGAAGACCGCGGTCGTCACGGGCTCCATCCCGCTCGGTCTGCCTGTGGCGGACGCGGTCGAGACGATCATCACCGAGCTGGAGAAGGGCACCTTCTACATCCTCACCCACCCCGCCTACAACCCGGCGATCACGGGTCGTGTGGCCGGGATCGTCGCGGGGGTGCGCCCCAAGCTCGTCGTGCGCTGACCTGACCTGACCTGACCTGACCTGACCAGCCGGACCTTGGCAAGGAGTGAGCACCGTGTACCCGTATGAGAAGAAGTACGACCACGTCGTGACCGTCGAGAAGGACGGCCATGTCGCGACGATCACGCTCGACTGCGCGGAGAACCTCAACCGCTTCTCGGAGCAGCTCATCGACGAGCTGGGCGCCGCGCTCGACGACGTCCACTGGGACGACGAGATCCGGGTGGCGATCCTGCGCGGCGCCGGTCCGGTGTCGTTCGGGCCGGGCGACCTCGACATCATCAAGACCAAGCTCGCGAAGGACTTGAAGTCGGCGCGCGAGGTCATGTTCGAGATCTCGGGCCTGCTCAAGAAGCTGTACACGATCCCGGTGCCGATCATCGGGCTCGCGGAGGGCGCGTGCCTCGGTGGCGGCTGCAACCTGGTGCTGTCGACCGACATCGTCGTGGCCTCTGAGAAGGCGTCGTTCCACGAGCTGTTCGTCAACTACGCGCTCAGCCCTGACACGGGCGGGCTGTGGGCGTTGCAGCGCCTCGTCGGCCCGATGAAGGCCAAGGCCCTGTGCATGCTCGGCGAGCCGATCGGCGCGCAGGCCGCACTCGACATGGGCATGGTCTACGAGGTCGCCCCGGCCGACGAGGCGTACGCCCGGGCGCGCGCCCTGGCCGACAAGATCGCCGAGAAGTCGCCCGTCGGCATCAATCACGTCAAGCAGATCTCGAACCGGCTGCACGACTACTCGATGGACACGTACTTCCAGATCGAGGGTGACTACCTCGCGCTCGGCGCGCTGAGCGCGGACTTCCGGGAGACGAACATCGCCGCGGCCGAGAAGCGCGCCCCGGTCTACCGGGGGTTCTGAACCCCCTTCGCAGCGTGGCGGCGCCGGTGCCCGCGGGCACCGGCGCCGCCCGTCGGCCCGCCGGGTCGGCGCCGGTCAGAGCGCGAGCGGTGCCAGCAGCTCGGGCAGGGTCACCGGGTGGTGGCCGGTGAGCCGTTCGACGGTGTCGGTGACGAGGGCGAGCTCGCCGGCGGCGATCGCGGTGTAGGTCGAGACCCAGGCGTCGACCTGCCAGTCTGGCGCGCCGTCGGAGGACCGCGAGGCGTACGCCTCCTCGATCGTCTCCGGTAGGTACGTCGTCTCGCGGCCGGTCACCTCGCTGATGATCCGGGCCGCGTCCGCGAGGCTCAGGGCTTCGCACCCCGTGAGCTCGTAGGTCGCCCCGGCGTGCTCGTCAGCGGCGACGAGGACGCTCGCGGCGACTCGCGCGACGTCGGCACAGGCCACGCCACCGACCACGCCGTCGCCCGCAGGCCCCCGGATCACGCCGTCGGCCCTGGCGAGCTCGGGAAGGAAGTCGAGGTAGAAGCTGTCGCGCAGGATCGTGTGCGGCAGGCCGGTGGCGCGCAGGTGCTCCTCGGTCGCCCAGTGATCGCGCGCGAGCGTGAAGGTCGCGTCGGGGGCCGCGCCCAGGAACCACGTGCAGACGACGTGGCGGACCCCGGCCTCGACGGTCGCACCGGTCACGGCGATGAGCCCCGTCGCGCTGGTAGGTGCGGCCCGATCCGGCGTGCTCGTCATCCCCTCAGGATGGATCGCCGCCGGCCCGGGCGCCTGCCGCGCCGTCCCGGTGGCCGCCCCCGAGTGGTTCGATGGCCAGATGAACGGAACTCCGGTCGAGGCTGTCCTGCTCACAGACGCGCGCCTGGTGGGTGCGGCCCGCGCGGTCGACGTGCTCGTTCGCGACGGTCGGATCGAAGCGGTCGGACCCGGGGCCACGGCGGACGGCCGTACAGGCGGGTCGAACGTCGAGCGGATCGACCTGGGCGGCCGGACGGTCGTCCCCGGTCTGTGGGACGCGCACACGCACATGACGCAGTGGGCGCTCGCGCGGCGTCGGGTCGACCTGTCCGGGGCGTCGTCAGCCGCCGAGGCCGTCGCGATCGTCGCCCGTCAGCTCGCCGAGCAGCCACCGCCCGACGGCCTGCCGCTCGTGGGGCACGGGTTCCGGGACGGGCTGTGGCCCGACGTCCCGACCGCGGCACTGCTCGACGCGGCCGTGGGGCAGACGCCGGTCGTGCTCGTGTCCGGCGACCTGCACACGGGCTGGCTCAGCAGCGCCGGGCTGAGGTTCGTCGGTGCGGGCGAGGGCTCGACCGGCCTGCTGCGCGAGGGTGCGTGGATGCCGTTCACGGCCGCGATCGACCACGTGCCCGACGACGTCGCGGATGCCTGGGTCGACGCGGCTGCGCGTGCCGCGGCTGCTCGCGGTGTCGTCGGTGTCGTGGACTACGAGATCGCCGACAACCTCGACGTGTGGCGCCGTCGCATGGCGCACGGGTCGAACGCGCTGCGGGTCCGGGCTGGCGTGTGGGAGGCGTACCTCGACCGCGTCGTGGCTGAGGAGCTCGCGACGGGCGACGTCGTCGTCGGCACGGGTGGGCTGCTCGCGCAGGGCCCCCTCAAGGTCATCACGGACGGCTCGCTCAACTCGCGGACGGCATTCTGCGTCGAGCCGTACCCGGGTCTCACGGGCGACGGCGCTCGCGGCGTGCTGTCGATCCCGCCCGAGCTGCTCGTCCCGCTCATGGGCTACGCGCGCGCGCACGGTCTGACGAGCGCGATCCACGCGATCGGCGACACGGCGAACACCCTCGCGCTCGACGCGTTCGCCGCGACGGGCGCGCGCGGCAGCATCGAGCACGCGCAGCTGCTCGACCCCGCCGACGTGCCGCGGTTCGCCGCTCTCGGGGTCGTCGCGAGCGTGCAGCCCGAGCAGGCGATGGACGACCGCGACGTCGCCGACCGGCACTGGCCCGGGCGCACCGACCGCGCGTTCATGTTCCGCGCGCTCGTCGACGCGGGGGTCACGCTCGTGCTCGGCTCGGACGCGCCGGTCGCTCCGCTCGACCCGTGGATCGCGATCGATGCCGGCGTGACGCGCGCTCGTGACGGCCGCGAGCCGTGGCACCCCGAGCAGCGCATCGACCTGCGCACCGCGCTCGCGTCGTCCACCGACGGTCGCCCGCTCGCGGTCGCCGCGGGTGGGCCAGCCGACCTCGTGGTGCTCGACGTCGACCCCGACGACCAGGTCGACGCGCCCGGCGGGCTGCGGGCGATGCCAGTCGCGGGCACGATGCTCGCCGGCCGGTGGACGCACCGCGGGTTCTGACCCGGCGCGCCAGTGACCTGCGGTCCTGCTGGTCGCCCACCCTTGCTCCAGGATGTACCCGTGCGCGCCGTGATGATCGAGGAGTTCGGGGCTCTGCCCACCGTCCAGGACGTCCCGGCGCCTGCGTGCCCGACGGCGGGTGTGGTGGTGCGCGTCGAGGCCACGGGCGTGTGTCGCAGCGACTGGCACGCGTGGCAGGGCCATGACTCGGACGTCACGCTCCCGCACGTCCCGGGTCACGAGCTCGCGGGCACAGTCGTCGAGGTCGGGCCGGACGTGCGCGACTGGGCGGTCGGTGACCGGGTCACGGTGCCGTTCGTCAACGCGTGCGGCGACTGCGCGGCATGCCGGGCGGGCGAGCAGCAGGTGTGCGAGCGCCAGACGCAGCCCGGCTTCACGCACTGGGGCTCGTTCGCGGAGCTCGTCGCGCTCGACCACGCGGACGTCAACCTCGTCCGGCTGCCGAGCGGCATGTCACCCGTGACGGCCGCCGGGCTCGGCTGCCGGTTCGCGACGGCCTACCGCGCGCTGACCGTGCACGGTCGGATCGAACCCGGTCAGTGGGTCGCCGTCATCGGGTGCGGCGGCGTGGGCCTGTCGGCCGTGATGATCGCGGCGGCCCTCGGCGCCCAGGTCGTCGCGGTCGACGTCTCGCCCGCCGCGCTGGTCGCGGCGCACACGTTCGGCGCGACCCTCCACGTCGACCCTCGGACGTTGGGCACGGGCTCGCCGGCGGACATCGGCGCAGGGATCCGCGCGCTGACCGATGGCGGTGCCCACGTGTCGCTCGACGCGCTCGGCACGCCTGCGACTGCCTCGGCGTCCGTCCTGAGCCTGCGCAGGCGCGGCCGGCACGTGCAGGTCGGCCTGCTGCTCGGTGACCAGGCCGCGCCCCGGCTGCCGATGGACCGGGTCATCGCGTGGGAGCTCGAGCTGTACGGCAGCCACGGCATGGCCGCGCACGAGTACCCCGCGATGCTCGAGCTGATCGCCTCGGGCGTGCTGCGCCCCGAACAGCTCGTGGGCCGGGTCGTCCGGCTCGATGAGGCGCCGGACGCGCTCGCGACCATGGGCGGGCCGGTGGGGTCGACCGGGTCGACGGGGATGACGGTCGTCGTGCCCTGAGCGGTCGTCAACTGGTCCCGGATGCGGACCGGCTCTTGCGTGGATAGGTCGTCGCGCGATATATATCGCGCATGACGTTCCGGATCACTGAGCAGTCGTACCTGGTGCTGCTCGCGCTCGCTGAGGAGCCCCGGCACGGGTACGGCGTCGTGCAGGCCGTCGTCGAGCTGTCCGACGGTGCGGTGAAGCTCGGCGCGGGCACGCTGTACGGGATCCTCGACCGGCTCGTGGCCGCCGAGATGGCCGAGGCGTCGGGCGAGCTCATCGTCGACGGCCGGCTGCGCCGCTACTACCGCCTCACCGAGGCCGGCCTAGGTGCGCTCTCCAAGGAGACCGCGCGGATGAGGGCGCTGGCCCGCCGCGCCCAACGCGTGCTGGGAGCGGCCCCCCGCCCCGCCCTCGGCCGCGCCTGATGGACCGAGCCGGGATTCAGAGGAATCCGTCAGCGGGGCGCACAGAATCCTCTGAATCCCGTGCCGGCGCAGCGGCTGGCGCAGCGGCTGGCGCAGCAGCGGGCGGCGCGGCGGCCGGTGCGCCGGGAGACCAGGCGTTCGACCGGTCCGTCGCCTTCTGGTTGCGCGCATACCCGCGTCGGTGGCGGGCGCTGCGCGCGGGCGAGATGACTGCCGTGCTCGCCGACATCGCCGGTCCGCATGCGGGCAGGCTGGATGCGGCCGCAGCGTGGGGGCTGCTGCGCGGGGGGTGGGCGACGCGCTGGCGTGAGCACCCGCCGCTCGTGGTCTACCTGCGCTACCGCCTGTTCAGTCGGCGGATCCCGGAGCAGCACCGTGAGTGGGCTCGCGACGACATCGACGGCCGCTGGTATCCGATCAGGAGAGTCGTCGGCGCACTCTGGTTTTTCTGGGCCTACGTTCTCCTGGGAACCCTCCCGCTGGCCGCCGGGCTTGGCCCGCTCGAGGGGGCCGTCGCGTTCGGGTTCATGTTCCCCGAACGGTTCCGTTCGTCCCCGCGGCGCAGGCACCTCGCGCTGCGAGCGGACGACCGGATCGTCCCGGGAGCGCTCGTGGAAGGGCTCGTGCCACGTCGGCGACTCGCGGCGAGCGGGACGTTGGCGGCG
>JAYTSH010000372.1:0-7383 GCA_043745755.1 Cellulomonas sp.
AAGGGAATCGAACCCTTGACCTTCTCCTTACCATGGAGACGCTCTGCCGACTGAGCTATCGGGGCAGCGCGAGCAAGATTACACGGCCGCAGGCGCGCCCGCGAAATCGGCCCCCCGGACCAGGCCGGGCACGCCGGGATCCGCCTGCTCCCGGCAGTGGATCGGCGCGCACAGGCCGCACAGCGAGGCGCACAGTGAGCCGCGCCGGGGGCCGCGTCGTGAGACGCGCCGGGGGCCAGGCGGGGGACATTCGCAGCATTGGCTGCACCGGCCGGGTGAACTCGCCCGCCGACCCGGTGAGCTGGACACCCACGTAGGGGAGAGTTCGCGGGTGCCCATCGACGACGCGCTCCGCGTGGAGATCACCGACGCCGACGTGCGCGCGGCCAAGAAGGACTGGCTCGCCGCACGTGACGGGGTCGACCCCGACCGCGACGTCGAGCGCGCACTCTGGTACTACAAGCGCCTCATCTCGACCCAGGCGCAGCAGATCGCCGACGAGGTCCGCAAGCCCGGCTACCGCCGGCCGTCATGATCGTGGCCTGACCCTCCAGAGGTCGGGCACCCTCAACGATTCATGCCGTGGAGGCCCGACGCGTCCGCATGCCACCATCCCGCATGCCCACCCGTCAGCGCACCGCGCCAGCCGCCGCCCTCACCCTCCTGATCGCCGTCGCGCTCACCAGCGCGTGCACGTCGTCGAAGGGCGCCGCTGTCGACACCGGCCCGACGTGGCCCGCTGCGATCAGCCTGCCCGCCGACTCCACGACGCAGGTCTGGGTCGTGTGGACGGCGGTCGCCGACACCAAGGACGGCGTCGACGCCGAGCTCCAGCCTGCGGTCGACCAGCTCAAGGCCGCGGGGTATGACGCCAAGCCGTGGGACCCGACGTGCCAGACGGGCGCGAAGCAGGCACTCGTCGCGCTCACGGGCTACACCGATCCGGTCGCGGTCGGCCTCGTGTTCGCGAGCGACAAGGACGCCGGTGCGTTCGACACGCTGTACGACGGACCGGTCGTCTCGGTCACGCCCGGCACGAACGCCTGCGCGGCCTGACCGACGCTCTCCGCACAGCGAACGGGGCGCCCTCTCATCGAGAGGACACCCCGTTCGTCCTGTGGCGGGTGAGGGATTCGAACCCCCGTAGGCGTTGCCAGCTGATTTACAGTCAGCCCCCTTTGGCCACTCGGGTAACCCGCCAGGGTGATGTGCAGTTCAATCACGCGCGCTGCGACGCGCACAGCGTGCGGGTGGAAGGATAGCAACTCCAGCGGGGTGCTCGCGCAGCATCCCGGCACGCAGACGTTCAGCACCACGAACCGACCCGCCGCGTGCGGCTCGACAGGGAGGACACCATGGCAAGCGAAGCGTCGTTCGACGTCGTCAGCAAGGTCGACCGCCAGGAGGTCGACAACGCGCTCAACCAGGCCGTCAAGGAGGTCGCGCAGCGCTACGACTTCAAGAACATCGGTGCGTCGATCGGCTGGAGCGGCGACAAGATCCTCATGGTTGCGAACTCCGAGGAGCGCGTGCTCGCGATCCTGGACGTGCTCAAGGGCAGGCTCATCCACCGCGGGATCTCGCTGAAGTCGCTCGACACGGGCGACGGCAAGCCGCGCCCCTCGGGCAAGGAGTTTCGCCTCGAGGCCTCCCTCAAGGAGGGACTGAGCAGCGAGGTCGCCAAGAAGATCGGCAAGCTCGTGCGCGACGAGGGCCCCAAGGGCGTGAAGTCGACCATCACCGGCGACGAGGTGCGCATCTCGGCGAAGAGCCGCGACGACCTCCAGGAGGTCATCGCGCTGCTCAAAGGGGCCGACCTCGACGCTGCCCTGCAGTTCACGAACTACCGCTAGACCTCGACCGGCTCGGGAGCGGCGGCGGCGGCTGCGAACTGGGCGAGCGCGAACTCGTCAAGGTCCACTCCCGGCACCTCGGGATGCACCCCGGCCGTCAGGTCCGCGAGCACCTGACCGATGCCGGGTGTGAACGTGAAGCCGTGGCCCGAGAAACCGGCCCCGATCACGACCGGGCCGCGGTCGAGCAGGAACCTCTCGTCGGGCGAGGTCCTGCACGTGCAGCTGATCGGCGAGAGCGCGTCGACGTCGAGCCCCCGGAACCACGCCGCACGTAGGCGCGGAGCTCGGCGAGCCGGCCGGGCTCGGCCGTGAAGTCCCGGGCGTCGGTGTCGACGACCGGTCCGGTGCCGTGGTGACCGACCTTCACGCCCCCGCCGGGCGTGTGGTGGCCGTACGTGCCGGTCAGGGGGTACCCGCCGGCGGGCGCGTCCGGCAGACGGGCCTCGGCGTGCGCGGCCGGGTCGACGTGGTGCAAGAAGCTGGGCCACGCGTCGCCGGCGACCAGCTCCGCGTCCCGCACCGAACTGCTCGAGGAGCGTCGTCGGCACGCCCCCGCGGGCGAACGCCCACGCCGTGGCCGAACCCATGGCTCCCCCGCCGACGACGATCACCCGGCGGTCGTGCGGCCCGGCCACCTGGGCTTCGACTTCTCCGACCATGCGTGCGCCCGCCCCTCGTCGCCCTCCGATGGCGGCACGCCAGCGTGCGTCCGACTGGTCCTGGTACACCTGCACACCAGGAGGACTCCGGGTCAGTACGGCGGCAGGCCCGCCATGCGCTGGAGCCGGTCGATGCGGTCGGCCATCGGCGGGTGCGTCGCGAAGAGCCGCGCGACGCCGGTGGCCTTGAACGGGTTGGCGATCATGAGGTGCGAGACGTCGACGAGCTTCTGGTCGCGCGGCAACGGGGCGACCTGCGTGCCGCGCTCGAGCTTGCGCAGGGCCGAGGCGAGAGCGAGCGGGTCTCCCGTGAGGCGCGCGCCGTCCTCGTCGGCGTCGTACTCGCGAGTGCGGCTGATCGCGAGCTGGATCATGGTGGCAGCCAGGGGCGCCAGCAGCGCCATCGCGATGCCGGCGATCGGGTTGGCGCTGCGCCGGTCACCGCCGCCGAAGAACACGAGGAACTGCGCGATCGACGTGATGACGCCGGCCACGGCCGCCGCGACGGACGACGTCAGGATGTCCCGGTTGTAGACGTGCGTGAGCTCGTGCCCGAGCACCCCGCGCAGCTCGCGCTCGTCGAGCAGCGCCAGGATGCCCTCGGTGCAGCACACGGCGGCGTTGCGCGGGTTGCGGCCGGTCGCGAACGCGTTCGGGGCTGCCGTCGGCGACACGAACAACCGAGGCATCGGTTGGCGCGCCGCGGTCGAGAGCTCACGCACGATCCGGTACATGCCCGGCTGCTCGAGCTCGCTCACGGGGACCGCGTGCATCGCCCGGATCGCGATCCTGTCCGAGTTCCAGTAGCTGTAGGCGGTCATGACGACGCCCAGACCGGCGAACAGGAAGATGTAACGCCCCCGCCCGACCGACGCTCCGAGCGCCAGCAGCACGACCCACAGCACGCCGAACAGCGCCGTAGTCTTCAGGCCGTTGAAATGACGGTGCCCCATGGGAACGTCCCGCTCCTTGCGAACTGTGGCCCACACTGATGCGGGGCGTCTGTCTTCGACAACGCGCGCCGACGCCGGAGCGTTCCCTCTCAGGCCTGGGAGTCCTCCGTGAGCGCACGACCTAGCGAGACGGCCACCATGTCCTCACGCGGGACGACCTTGATGCGCTCGCGCCCCTCGGGCTCTCCGAGGGAGCGCTCGTGGGCGTCCAGGACCTCCCAGTCGGACCACTGGATGACCTCGACGCCACGCGCCACGAGGTGGTCCAGGACAGCCTGCGGGTCGCGGTCCGTGGCCGTGAAGAACGGGTTCGCGGCGTCCTGCGCGTCGCCGACGTCCTCGATGAGGTGGCGGATGGTCTCGGTCGCGTCGGACTTCGTGTGCCCGATGAGCCCGACGGGTCCTCGCTTGATCCACCCGGTCGCGTAGACGCCGGGCAGCGGTGCGCCTTCGGCGTCGAGCACGCGACCCTCCTCGTTGGGGATCACTCCGGCGGCGTCGTCGAACGGGATGTCCACGAGCGGAGAGCCGAAGTAGCCGACCGCGCGGTACACAGCCTGCACCGGCCAGTCGTGCAGCTCGCCCGTGCCCGCGACGTTGCCGTCACCGCGCAGGACCGTGCGTTCCGTGCGCAGGCCCACGACGTAGCCGTCCTCGCCCAGCACCTCGACCGGCTTGTGGAGGAAGTGCAGGTGGATGCGCCGGGTCGCGGTCAGCTCGTCGGGCTCCTTGAGCGTCCAGTCGGTGAGGGTCTTGACGACCTGCTTCGTCTGGTTCGAGGAGTGGATCGCGGCCATCGAGCCCTGGTCGAACTCGAAGTCCTCCGGGTAGACGATGACGTCGACGTCGGGCACGTGGCCCAGCTCGCGGAGCTCGAGCGGCGAGAACTTGACCTGCGCCGGTCCGCGTCGGGCGAAGAGGTGCACGTCCGTGACAGGAGAGGCCTTGAGGGTCCCGTAGACGTTGGCTGGGATCTCCGTGGGCAGCAGGTCGTCGGCGTGCTTGACCAGGATGCGGGCGACGTCGAGCGCAACGTTCCCCGCACCCAGCACCGCGACCTCCTTGGCGTGCAGCGGCCACGTCCGCGGGACGTCGGGGTGCCCGTCGTACCAGGAGACGAAGTCGGCCGCGCCATGGGAGCCGTCGAGGTCGATGCCCGGGATCGTCAGGGCGGCGTCCCGGATCGAGCCCGTCGAGAAGATCACGGCGTCGTAGAACTGACGGAGGTCCTCGAGCTTGACGTCGACCCCGTAGTCCACGTTGGCGAGCAGGCGGATGTCACCGCGCTCGAGCACCTTGTGCAGCGCCACGACGATCTGCTTGATGCGCGGGTGGTCGGGGGCGACGCCGTAGCGCACGAGTCCGAACGGCGCGGGGAGCCGCTCGAAGAGGTCGGTTGCGACGTCGAGGTCGGTCTTCGACAGGATGTCGGCTGCGTAGATGCCGGCGGGGCCGGCGCCGACGATCGCCACTCGCAGCTTGCGGTTCGTGCTCACGGGACGCGGGTACCTTCCGGGTCGAGGAAGCGGGTCGAGATGACCCTGACAGCTCCGATCGACCTGCCGATCCGCCGATCCGTCGGGACTGCCGGGACTGCCGGGCACAGAGGTGCTGACGCCAGTCTACGGCGGCGACCGCCGGCGGCCCGGTGAGACCACCACCATGCGGACACGCCTCGACGGCACTGACGCCAGTCAGCCGGCGGGCGCGTCCACGACGATCACCGTCACGTTGTCGCGCCCGCCCGCGACGAGTGCCGCCGCGACGAGGTGGTCGGCGGCGTCCTGGGGGTCGGGTCGCGTGCGCAGGATCTCGGCGATGTGTGCGTCGTCGACCTCGCCCGTGAGGCCGTCCGAGCACACAAGCAACCGGTCGCCCGCCACGAGCACCAACGGGAAGAAGTCCGGCTCGGGACCGTCGCCGCCACCGCCGCCGAGCACCCGCGTCACGACGTGGCGGTGCGGGTGACGCACCGCCGCCTGCGCAGTCAGGAGCCCGCGCGCGACCATCTCGGCGACCTCGGAGTGGTCGATGCTCACCTGAGTGAGCTCGCCGCCCGCGAGCCGGTAGGTGCGCGAGTCGCCGACGTTGACGACGAGCCACGACGGACCGCCCGGTCCGCGCACCACGAGCGCTCCCGTGAGGGTCGTCCCGGGCGGCAGACCCGGCCCGGTGGGGATCGAGCGGATGCGCGCGACGGCTCGCCGCAGGTGGGACGTGACGATCTCCGGCGTCAGGGTCGGCTCGTCGAGCAGTCCGCGCAGGGCTTCGATCGTGTACGCGCTCGCCACCTCACCCGACTCGTGGCCACCCATGCCGTCGGCGACCACGAAGACCGGGAACCGCGCGAGGAAGCTGTCCTCGTTGGCCTGCCGCCGCGACCCGCGGTCGGTCGCGACGCCCCAGCTGACGCCCGCCACGGTCGCCGTCACCGGTGCAGCTGCCCGGTCGCGCGTCGACGATCCGCGCCGGGTCGCTCAGGGGTGCGCGCCGTCCGGCGCCGCAGGTCGGTGGGCACCGTCAGGAAGCGCGGTCGACCAGTGTGGCGGCGAACGACACCAGCGCGTCCTTCGCTGCACCGTCAGGCAGCGGGTCGAGCTCTGCGACCGCCTCGTGCGCGAGCGCGGTCGCCTGCCGGCGGGTACGGTCCACCACGTCGTGCCGCCTCAGGGCCGCCACGGCCTGCGCGAGCGCGGGGTCGCTGGACAGGTCGGAGTCGAGCAGCGTGACCAGGTTCCGATCGGCGGCGGTTCCCGACGGCCCGCCCGCGAGCTCGCGGAGCAGCAGGACGGGCATCGTGGGGACCCGCTCACGAAGGTCCGTGCCGGGGGTCTTGCCCGTCGTCGCACCGTCGGAGGTCAGGTCGATGACGTCGTCGGCCAGCTGGAACGCGACGCCGATCTTCTCCCCGAAGCGCATCACGGTCGACACCACGTCGGGCGCGCAGCCGGCGAACATCGCACCCAGCCGGGCCGACGTGGCGATGAGCGACGCCGTCTTGTCGGCGAGCACCTGGCGGTAGTGCGCGATGGGGTCCTCACCGAGGCGAGGGCCGATCGTCTCGTGGAGCTGACCGAGGCACAGTCGCTCGAACGTCGACGCCTGGATCCGCACGGCCTCGGGGCCGAGACCGGCAACCGTGAGGGACGCCCGGGCGAACAGCAGGTCACCCGTGAGGATCGCCACCTGGTTGCCCCACACCTCGTGCGCGGCCGGTGCACCACGGCGCAGCGGCGCGGAGTCCATGACGTCGTCGTGGTACAGCGACGCGAGGTGCGTGAGCTCGACCACGACGGCCGCGTCGATCACCTCGCGGCGTGACCCGTCACCCAGCTCGGCGGCCAGGAGCGTGAGCAGCGGCCGCAGACGCTTGCCACCCGCGTTGACGAGGTGCCGGGACGCGTCGTCGACGAGGGTGTCCGACTGCGTCACGGCGTCACGCAGGCGCTCCTCGACCACCGCGAGACGACCCGTGAGCAGGTCTGCCAGCACCGGGTCGGCCAGCGGGAGCGAGTCGGCGGAGGTCACGGGATGAACTTAGCTGCCTCGGTCACGAGATCGAGAACCGGCCCCGGGACGACGCCGAGCAGCACGGTCAGGACGGCGCAGATCGCGATCGCGACGACGGCGAAGCCCTCGGACGTCACGACAGTGGTCGTGGGCTGACCGCTCGCACCCGCCGGAGCGGCGCCGTCGGCATCCGCCCCCGCGGGGCTCGTGAAGAACATCAGGACGATGACGCGGACGTAGAAGAACGCGGCAGCCGCGGAGGCCAGCACACCGATGATGGCGAGTCCCGTCGCACCGCCGGCGACCGCCGCCGAGAACACCGCGAACTTCCCCGTGAAGCCGGCCGTCAGCGGGATGCCCGTGAACGACAGCAGGAACAGGGTGAACGTCACCGCGAGCACGGGG
>JAYTSH010000373.1:0-3904 GCA_043745755.1 Cellulomonas sp.
CGACCCACAGGCCCGCCACCGCGAGGGTGACGACACCGGCGGGACTGTTGTTCACGTCATGACGGTAGGTGCAGGGTACCCACGCCCCAGGGACCGCCGGCGGCGTGTCGACCCACCAGATCTAGGTGGCGGACGCCCGCCCGCGCCAACGGTTGAGGAGGCCGCCTGGCACGTCCTCGGTCGTGAGGGCGAACGACTGGTGGTCGCACCACTCGTCGCCGATGTGCAGGTACCGCTCCCGCAGGCCCTCGTCGCGGAAACCGAGCTTTGCCACGACCCGCAGCGACGGCGCGTTCTCGGGGCGGATGTTGACCTCGACCCGATGCAGACCGAGCACCTCGAAGCAGTGGTCCGTCGCGAGCGCGACAGCGGTCGGGGTGATGCCGCGGCCCGCGACGTGCTGGGACACCCAGTAGCCGATCGAGCCCGACCGCAACGACCCGTGCATGACGCCCGTGACCCTCAGCTCGCCGACGAGCACTCCCTCGTAGTCGACCGCGAACGGCAGCGAACCGCCCGATCGTGCCTGGGAGCTCAACGACCGCACGAACTCGCCGAACGACGGGCGTGGACCGCGCATCGGCACCGGGGAGGTCGCATCCCAGGGTGCGAGCCATGCCGAGTTCTGCGCACGCAGCGCCATCCACGTGCGCTGGTCCGATCGTCGCAACGGCCGCAGGCGCACGTCGCCGGCCGTCAGAGCCACCGGCCACCCGACCGCCATCAGCCCTCCAGCACGAGGCAGTGCACGCGTTGGCCGGCGTGGACCATCACGTCCTGCTCCCCGACGACCGCGAGCGCGTTGGCGCGCGACAGCGCCGTGACCGACAGCACGCCTGGGTCACCGACCGGCGTCACCTGGTACCCCTCGGCCGGAGAGCCGACGACGAGCGCCGGCACGAACTGGCGCAGCCCGGGAGGCGACGACCAGCCGACGGTCGCGTCCGCCGTGACGGACGGGCGGAAAAGGTCCGTGTGGCCGGCCATGGCGCGCAGTGCGGGGCGGACGAAGACCTCGAACGACACCTGAGCCGCGACCGGGTGGCCCTGCAGCGCGAAGATCGGCACCGCGCCGTCCCGCAGCCCACCACCGATCGTCCCGAAGCCCTGCCTGTGACCGGGCGACATCGCGACGTGGTCGAACCGGACGGTTCCCAGCGGTGCGAGCACGTCCTTGATGGTGTCCCGCGCCAGCTCGCTCAGGCCGCCGGTAGTCAGCACGAGGTCGGCGCGCACGAGCTGGTCCTCGAGAGCCTCCCGCAGGATCGCGCGATCGTCGGACACGATGCCGACCCGGACCGCCGCCGCCCCCGCGTCCCGGACGGCGGTCTCGAGCGCGTGGCCGTCCGCCTCGTACACGCCGCCGTCGCGCCGAGGCGAGCCTGGTTCGACGAGCTCGTCGCCGATCGACATGATGACGACCCGCGCCTTGGGGAAGACGCGCAGCCGCCCGCGACCGATAGCCGCGGCGAGCGCGAGCTGACGGGCGCCGAGCCGGGTACCGGCCTCGAGCACGACCTCGCCCGCGCGCGCATCGGATCCCGCCGTGCGCACGTGCTGACCGGGCACAGCGGGTCGTTGCAGCGAGACCCGCACCGAGCCGCGGTCCGTCTCTTCGATGGGGACGACGGCGTCGCCGCCCAGCGGCATCGGTGCGCCCGAGGCGATGCGGACGGCCTGCCCCGGTGCCAGCCGCAGCGGAGCGACGGCACCCGCGAGCACGTCGTGGGCCACCGGCAGCGACCGCCCGCCCGCGAACCCCGCGTCCGCCGTCTCATGGGCCGCCACCGCGTACCCGTCACGCGCGGCCACCGGCAGCGAAGGCACGTCGGACGCGACGGTCACGTCGACCGCGAGGATGCAGCCGACAGCGTCGGCAAGCGCGACATCGAGCGGCGGGACGGGGCCCACCGCGGCCAGCACGCTCGCCAGGTGGTCCTGCACGGATCTCATGCCCGCATTGTGCCCCGGCTCCCGTCCGCCGGGTGCTGGTGTGCAATTCGCCGGGCGTTTGAGAGACTGGTCCTCATGCGTACCGATGCCCAGCCGTATCCGCACGTCAACGATGAATCGGACATCGAGGACTTCAAGGAGTCGCTGCGCACCGACATCCGCGAGGCCCGTGCGCTGCGCTCACCGCGTCGACGCGCCGAGGCCGGGCAGGCCCTCGCCCACGTCATCGAGACGATTCCCGAGGTGGCGAACGCGCGCTGCGTCTCGCTCTATGCGTCACGTCCGGGAGAGCCCGACATGAGCTGGCTCCTCGACCGGCTCGCGGCGCGCGGGGTCCGCGTGCTGCTGCCCGTGCTCGGCGCGGGACTCCAGCGCGACTGGGCGGAGTACGCGGGCGCGGACGACCTGCTCCAGCGTGCGCCCGGTCGTCCGCCCGAGCCCAGCTCGCCGGCGCTCGGGGCCGAGGCGCTCGCGCAGGCGGACGTCGTGATCGCTCCGGCTCTTGCGATCGACACCCAAGGGACCCGGCTCGGACAGGGCGGCGGCTGGTACGACCGCGCGCTCGAGAACCTGCGGCCCGGGGTGCGCGTCATCGGGGTCGTGTTCCCCGAGGAGCTGTACGACGCCGAGGTCCGCCCGCTGCCTCGCGAGCCGCACGACCACCTCGTCGACGCCGTCGCGACGCCGCAGGAGTGGCACGAGCTGCTCATCCGCCCGACGACGGCCTGAGCGTCAGCCTGTCCCGAACGTCGGTCTCGACCGCGGCCGGCGTGAACGGCCAGGAGAAGGTGCGCCCGTTCGCCCAGGCGTCGAACTGGTCGGTGTAGTGGACGCTCGCCGGATGTCCCGACGTCCCGGTGAGGCTGACCCAGGTCGAGGCGTCGAGGTTGCCGAGATCGACGACCATGCGCATCGATGGCGCGCTCGTCACCGTGAACGAGCTCGCTGACGCGTCCCAGCTCGTCGCGTCGACGAGAGCCGAGCCGCCCGCGACGCCGAGCGGGCTCGGGTTGACCAGGCGCCGGACGAGGGCCGGGATCGAGGGACCTCCGAGGACCGGGTGCTGTGGCGCAGCGGTGTGCAGCTCGCCCCAACGCCACTCGTTCGCATCCTTGCCGAGCTTCGCGGTGAGCTCGCGCCGCGCCGAGACGAGCGCGCGCGTGAGGATCTCGTCGCGTCCCTCGACGACGCCCACGGTGGAGCGGTCGTCCCACCACGGTGAGTCGGGCTGGGCGAGCAGCGTCCGGACGACCTCGAGCCATCGGTCACCGCCGTCGGGCCTGTAGCCGTCGGGCAGCTCGTCCCAGAACGTCAGCCGCAGCAGGGTCTTCCAGACCGCGGCGAAGTAGGCGGCAGCGGGCGAGTCCGTCCCAGAGCGGCGGTCCCAGGTGCGCAGGAGCTGCTGGCCGTCGGCGTCGAACGAGTCGGGGATGTGGACGCTGAGCAGCGCGGGCACCAGCACGTCCGCGTACGGGTTGTGATCGTCCAGCTGGAGCGTGCCGGCACTCGCGACGTCCATGGGGGTACCTGCCGAGATGTCCCGGGTGAGCAGGTCACGGATGCGCTGCGAGCGGTAGCCGTAGTCCCAGTCGGAGGTCAGGAACGGGCCGACGCCGGCCGGGGTCACTGCCTGGTTCGCCGCGACGATGAAACCAGCCGGCGGGTCCTGCACTGCGGGCAGAGCAGCCGCATCGACGTAGCCCTTCCAGTCGTAGGCGCTGTCCCAGCCCGGCCTGGGCCATGAGCCGTCGGACGGCAGGGGCGCCCCCACGATGTCCGCCCGCACCGGGATCCGACCCGGTGCCTGGTAGCCGATGTGACCGTCGGTCGTGGCGTAGACGATGTTCTGCGTCGGCACGTCGAACAGGGCGGCGCTCCGCGCGACGTCGGCGGGGGTCGCGGCGACATCAAGGGCGAGGATCGCGTCGGCGGTGCGCCCCGGGGTCAGTGC
>JAYTSH010000374.1:0-2070 GCA_043745755.1 Cellulomonas sp.
CCCGAGGCTCGCGAGGGCTGGACGACCGTCGACGTGCGCGCCGCATCGCTCAACCACCACGACCTGTGGTCGCTGCGCGGCGTCGGGCTGCGGGCCGAACAGCTCCCGATGATCCTCGGCACCGACGCGGCGGGCGTGACGCCTGACGGCCGCGAGGTCGTCGTGCACGCGGTGATCGGCGGCGCCCTCGGTCATGGCGTCGGACCTGCGGAGCCGCGCAGCCTCCTGTCCGAGCGCTACCCGGGCACCCTCGCGGAACGCGTCGCGGTGCCGACCTGGAACCTCGTGGACAAGCCCGCGGCGCTGTCGTTCGTCGAGGCGGCGTGCGTCCCGACCGCATGGCTGACGGCGTACCGGATGCTGTTCACGAGCGGCCGGGCGACGCCCGGTCAGCGCGTGCTCGTGCAGGGCGCGGGCGGCGGGGTCTCGACCGCCGCGGTGCTCCTGGGCGCCGCCGCAGGCCTGGAGATGTTCGTGACGAGCCGTGACGAGGCCAAGCGGGACCGCGCTCTCGCCTTGGGCGCGGCGGCCGCCGTCGAGCCCGGAGGGCGCCTGCCTGGCAAGGTCGACGTCGTGCTCGAGACCGTCGGGGCCGCGACGTGGTCCCACTCGGTGCGCTCTGTGCGGCCCGGCGGCACGATCGTCGTGGCCGGAGCGACCTCGGGCGACGCGAGCCCGGCCGAGCTGCAGCGCATCTTCTTCCTCGAGATCAGCGTGGTCGGCGCGACCATGGGCTCGAAGGACGACCTCGGGCACCTGCTCGCGCTCATGGGCCGCACCGCGCTCCGCCCGCTCGTCGACGCGACGTTCCACCTCGCCCGCGCGCGCGCCGGCCTTGTGCGGCTCGCCCGCGGCAGCCAGTTCGGCAAGATCGTCCTCGAGGTGTGACCGCGGTGACGGGTCGGTGGGAGCAGGACGTGCTCGGGCCGGACTACCGCGTGCGCACGCTCGAGCTCGCGCCCGACGACGAGGGCGAGGTCGTCGCGAGCCTCGTGCGGTACGTGCCACCGAGCGACGAACCGGTGCGCCCCGCGCGCGGCGTGCTCTACGTGCACGGCTGGTCCGACTACTTCTTCCAGACCGAGCTCGCCGAGTACTGGCATGCTCGCGGCGTCGCGTTCTACGCGCTCGACCTGCGCAAGTACGGCCGCAGCCTGCGCGAGCACCAGACGCCCGGCTACATCGAGGACCTCGAGACGTATGACGAGGAGATCGACGCGTCGTTCGCCCAGATGCGCCGGGACCTCGGGCGCCATGCGCACCTGACGTTCATGGGCCACTCGACCGGTGGCCTCGTCGCCGTTCTGTGGGCCGAACGTCATCCCGGCGCCGTCCGCGCCCTCGTCCTCAACAGCCCGTGGCTCGAGCTGCAGGGATCGTCCGTCGCACGGCACGTCTCGGCTCCCGCGATCGCCCAGCTCGCACGCTTCCAGCCCAAGACGGCGATGCCGAACATCGACCCCGGCTACTACGCGCGCACCCTGCGCAAGGCCGATGGCGGCGAGTGGGACTACAACGACCGCTGGCGGCCGAGCCCCGCGTTCCCGGTGCGGGCCGGCTGGCTGCGCGCCGTCATCGCCGGTCACGCCCGCGTCGCCCGCGGGCTCGACATCGAGGCGCCGATCCTCGTGCTCGCGTCGGCCAGCACGCTCATCAGCCCACGCTGGAACGAGGACATGCGCTCGTCCGACGTCGTGCTCGACGTCGAGCTCATCGCGCGCCGCGCCGTTCAGCTCGGGCCGGTCGTGACGGTCGTCCGGATCGCGGGCGGCATGCACGACCTCACACTCTCGCCCCGGTCCGCGCGCAAGCGGTTCTACACCGAGATCAGCCGGTGGTCGGTCGCGTACGCGTGATGTGCCTCAGCGCGCATCCGGCAGCGTGACCCCGACGGGCCACGCTGCGACCACGACCGTCGCGTCGAGCTCGTCGTCGGTCACGACCCACGGCTCCAGGCCGACGTCGGCGAGGAGCTGGGCGGTTCGCGGCGCCTGCCGCTCGCTCGTCTCGATCAGCACGTGGCCACCGGGAGCCAGCCACAGCGGCGCCGCCTGAGCGACGCGACGGTGC
>JAYTSH010000375.1:0-3885 GCA_043745755.1 Cellulomonas sp.
CAAGGGGAGCAGTGGGTGGGGCCGGACACGTAGGCTGACGGCGTGACGACGCGCCGGTGGCAGACCGAGACCCAGCTGGCGCGGGTGCGCCGGGCCCGCAGGGTCAACCGGCTTCTCGGGCTGCGCTATCCCGACGCGCACTTCGAGCTGGACTTCACGAACCCCCTCGAGCTGCTCGTCGCAACGGTGCTGTCGGCGCAGACCACCGACGTGCGGGTCAACCAGGTGACGCCCGAGCTGTTCGCCCGCTATCTCGATGCGCTGTCGTACGCGCAGGCAGACCGCGGCTTCCTGCAGGAGATGCTCCGCCCCACAGGATTCTTCCGGGCCAAGGCCGAGTCGCTCATCGGGATCGGCCAGGCGCTCGTGGAGCGCTTCGACGGTCAGGTCCCCGGTCGGCTCGAGGACCTCGTGACCCTGCCGGGGGTCGGGCGCAAGACCGCCAACGTCGTGCTGGGCAACGCGTTCGGCGTCCCCGGGATCACGGTGGACACCCACGTCGGACGGCTCGCGCGCCGGCTGGGCTGGACCACGGAGGAGGACCCGGTCAAGGTTGAGACGGACCTCATGGTGCTGCTCGAGCGTTCCGAGTGGACGATGGCGTCCCACCGGCTGATCTTTCACGGGCGGCGGACATGCCATGCCCGGACCCCTGCGTGCGGTGCATGCCCGATCGGCGTGGACTGCCCGTCGAACGGCATCGGCGAGACCGACCCGGAGCTGGCCGCGGCGCTGGTCAAGGGCTGACGGTGGGCGCAACCTCCCGCAGCCAGGACAGCAGCAGCGCGTTGACGCGGTCGGGTGCCTCTTCGGCCAGGAAGTGCCCGGCGTCGGGGATCAGCTCGAACCGGTAGCCCGCGCCGAGCCGGGTGAGCAGCCGCCCGGACGCCGCGGCGGTGGTCGCCGGCCGGCACCCGTCCTCACCGCCGTGCAGCTGCAGCACCGGCACCGTGGGTGCGGCCCGGAGCGCACCGAGATACCGCCGGCCGTCGACGCGGGGGGCCGAGCGCACGAGCCAGCGCGACCGTTCCATCGCGGAGTGTGCCGCGAACGGCACCCGCGCGGCCTGGCGGTACGTGTCCTCGATCTCCGGCGTCGTCCAGCCGCGCGCGCCCCACTCGCGCAGGAGCCGGACCACCAGGTCGGAGCTCGCCAGCGCCCGCTCGGGCAGTGACGGAAGCTGGAAGTAGGCGACGTGGCGGGCGGCCCGCAGGTGCAGCGCACCGAGCGGCTCGGCCCTCGCCTGGAGCGGGTGCGGGCAGCCGAGCACCGCGATCGCGGCGGTCACGTCGGGCGCGATCGCGGGCATCGCCCAGGCGATCTCACCGCCGGTGCCGGTGCCGACGACGACGGCCCGGTCCGCCCCGAGCGAGCGGACGAGTCCCGCGACGTCGCGGGCGAGCGTCGGCACGTCGTAGCCGTGCGGGGGCTTGTCCGAGGCGCCCGTGCCGCGCAGGTCCATCGCGGCGACCCGGTAGCCGGCGGCGGCGAGCACGGGCAGCTGGTGGCGCCACGCCCACCAGAACTCGGGCATCGGGTGCAGCAGGACCACGAGGGGGGCGTCGTTGTCGTCGGGCCCGGCGATCGCGACGTGGAAGCGTGCGCCGTTCGCCGGCACGAACTGGTGTCGCCACGGCCCGTCGATGAGCAGGGTGGAGGCGTCGACGTTCATCACAGCGAACCTATCGGCTCATGGCGACGGGAGGCACCGCTCAGCCGCCTGCGACCGACGCCGTGCGGGGGACGTCCGCCAGGCCTGCGGTGTCGTCGGCGATCTCAGGGTCAGGGTCCGACGCGTCACCCGACCCAGGATCGGATGGTGTCGCTCGGCTGGTGGCGGCCGCGCGACGGTCCTTCGGGGGGTCGAACCGGTAGCCGACGTTGCGCACGGTGCCGATGAGCTGCTCGTGCTCGGGACCCAGCTTGGCGCGCAGCCGGCGGACGTGGACGTCGACGGTCCGGGTGCCTCCGTAGTAGTCGTATCCCCAGACCTCCTGGAGCAGCTGGGCCCGCGTGAACACCCGCCCAGGGTGCTGCACGAGGTACTTGATCAGCTCGAACTCCTTGTACGTGAGGTCGAGCGGGCGACCGCGCAGGCGGGCCGAGTACCCGCCCGGGTCGATGACGAGCTCGCCCGCCATGATCTCCTGCGGCTCGGAGGTCACACCCTTGACCGCCGCACGCTCCATGACGAGCCGGAACCGGGTCTCGACCTCGACGGGCGTGGCGTTCTCGAGCACGATGTCGTCAGCGCCCCACTCGGCGGTCACGACAGTCAGACCGCCCTCCGTGAGGACCAGGACGAGAGGAACGGTCAGGCCGCTCGCCCGCAGGACCCGGCACGTCGTCCGCGCGATCGCGAGGTCGCGCCGTGCGTCGAGCACGACGATGTCCGCATCGGGGGCGTCGACGAGCGCTGACGGCTCGACGGGCAGGACCCGGATGCGGTGCGACAGCAGCCCCAGCGCAGGGAGGACCTGGGCGGAGCCACCGGAGGCGGACGTGAGCAGCAGCAGATCTGCCACTGGCGGGACCTCCTTCGGAACGAGTGGTGCCACGGTATCGCGACGACAGGGGCGTCGGAGTCCCGTCCAGTGGGCGGAGACAGACCGTTCCGCGCGCTCATGGATGCGAGAATCAAGCTGTGCCGGGATCCCTCCTCTTCTTCGCGACCGCGTCGCGTGGTCTGACGCGTGGTCTGACGCGCCGTCGGCTGCGCACGGTCGCGACCGTCGGCGCGGGCCGACGTCGGGCCCGGTAGCGCGTGCAGGTCTCCACGCGGGCTGTGCTGACAGCGGTCCTCGCCACGCTCGTCGCCGTTGGTGGCTACCTCGCGACCCTCACGGTCGGTGAGCTGCCGCTCGCGGTGGTCGTCGGCGCGCTCGCTGTCCTGTTCGCGGTCGGCTGGCCGATGCTCACCGACCTGCCGAGCCGGCCGGGCTCGGGCGCGGTCGTGGCGCTCGGCGGCGCGGGAGCGGTCGCCGTGGTGTATCTCACGGTCGGCGAGCCGTTCCTGCGGGCCCTGCCGGTCGTGTTCGCAGCATCGATCATCCTGACGTTCATCAACGAGCTCCTGCGCACCGACGGCCGGTCGCACCTCGTCGAGTCGGTGTCAGGCACCGTGGCGGGCACGCTCATCGCCGCCTGCGCCGCGGGCTGGGTCGCCACGCAACGCGCCCCCGGTGGGGCGGGCCTCGTCATCACCGGGGCGCTCGCGCTCGCGGTCGGTTCCGCGGTCTGCGCGCTGCGTGTGCCCGGTGTCGCCGGGGTCGGCATCACGACGGGTGCTGCGGTCGTCGCGGGTGGCCTCGGCGGCGCTGTGCTGCGCGGTCTGGACCCGGTGGCCGGCGCACTGCTGGGTCTCGCCGTCGGGGTCCTGGTCGTCGCGATCCACGAGCTGTTCGACCGGTTGCCCGCGCTCTCCCGGGTACCTGCCTCCCTCGCGGCCACCGTCCTGCCCGTGCCTGTGACGGGTGTGCTCGTGTACGTCGTCGGCCGGGTCATGGTGGGCTGAACCATGCTGCTGCGCGTCGCCTGCATCCTCGCCGTCCTGGTCCTCGCGACCGGGCTTGGCCTGTGGTGGAACGCCCGCAACGGTCGCTTCACGGTCCGGGAAACCGCGCACCGGGACACCGCGCCCCGCGTGGGCGCCGCCGAGCTGGGTGTGGCGCTCGGCAGCGAGCTGACGTTCCTGCAGTTCTCGAGCGAGGTCTGCACGCCGTGTCGACGGGCCGCCGTGGTGCTCGGGCAGCTCGCGTCGGAGCGTCCCGGGCTCGGGCACGTCGAGATCGACGTCAGCGAGAACCTCGACCTGGTCCGCCGGTTCGATGTCATGCGCACTCCCACCGTGCTGCTCCTGGACACGGACGGCGTCGTCGTCGGGCG
>JAYTSH010000376.1:0-5708 GCA_043745755.1 Cellulomonas sp.
ACCCAGAACCCGGCCGCTCCGGCCGCGCCCGTGCGCTGCAGCGCGCCGAGCGCCCCGGTGAGCTCGGCCTTCGTGGTCGCGTCATCGATCAGCGCAAGGTCGGCGCGCAGCGGGGCGATCCCGGCCGCCTCGACTGCGGACTCGTCCATGAAGCTCGCGTAGAGCGCACCGATCTGCGCCTCGACGCCACCGCCTGCACCGGACGCGGCGGCGGAGACGGCCGCGGACGTCGCGGCGTCGGTGATGATGTCTCGCACCTGCTCCTCGGCCTGGTCGTACAGCGCACGGAACGCTCCGTCGACCGCGCGGTCGGCGGGGATCTCGTGGGTCGCGACCCAGCGGCCGTTGACGTGCGAGTACAAGTCGTCCTGCGGGCGGACCGCGGCGTCGAGGGTGGTGAGGTCGATTCCGCTGTGAGTCATGGGCTCAGGCTATGACACGCGATGAGCCCGCCGGATGCGGCACAATCGGCCCATGCGCATCCACGTTGCTGCTGATCATGCCGGGTACGAGCTCAAGGTCGCGCTCATCGAGCACCTCAGTGCCGGCAGCCGGTTCGACGTCGTCGACCACGGGGCCTTCGCCTACGACGCAGAGGACGACTACCCCCCGTTCTGCCTCGCGGCGGGCGCGGCGGTCGTCGCCGACCCGGGGAGCCTCGGCGTCGTCATCGGCGGCTCGGGCAACGGTGAGGCCATCGCCGCCAACAAGGTGGTCGGCGTGCGTGCTGCGCTCGCCTGGAACCTCGACACCGCGCGGCTCGGCCGCGCCCACAACAACGCGAACGTCGTCGCGATCGGGGCGCGGCAGCACTCGGTCGACGAGGCGATCGAGCTCGTCGAGGCGTTCCTCGCCGAGCCGTTCAGCGGCGACGCGCGTCACCAGCGCCGCATCGACCTGCTGACCGCGTACGAGGCTTCCCGCTAGAAGATCCAGCTGCACACGGGCGCGACCGGCCACGTGAATGCGGCGGAGACGCCCTGCAGCACACCCGCACGTTGCTCGGTCACAAGGCCGGCCCGGGCGAGCGCAGCGAACGAGCGTGCGCCGAGGTAGGTCGCGCCGAGCTCGCGCACGTCGACCGTGACGTCTGCGGGCTCCGTCGTCGACGTGACCCGCGCGTCCCACGCTCCGTCGGACCCCTGGGCGCCCGTCGTCAGGTGCCAGCGGCCGGCATTCGCGGGCAGCCGCGTGTCGGTCACGTCGAGCACGACGTCGAAGGGCGCCGAGTAGCGACGTGCAGCGAGCGCCGTCGGCAGGTCGAGGACCCGCACCCACACGTTGTCGACGACCTTGGGCACAGTCGCTCGCGGGTCGACGAGGAGGTGCAGCAGCTCGTCGTCGACCGCGAGCATCCCGGACTCGACCGTCGCAGTCAGGTCGAGGTCGAGCAGGACTGACCACAACCGGTGCGCTGCGGCTGCGTCGAGCGCAGCGACCTCGCGCACGAGGACCTTGCTGCGCGCTCCGCCGTCACCCCACACCTCCTTGCGGCGCAGCAGCGCGTAGCCGCGCGGCGTGTCGCCGGCCAGCACCGTGACGACCCGCAGCGGCTCGCCACCGTCGCGCCACGCGGGCGGGTCGGCGAGCTGGCGTTCCTGGAGCAGGGTCGTGTCGCGTCGGATCCAGCCGGGGCGTCCGCTCCCCGCGGCCGCGTGCACGGCCTGGACCAGGGGGACGTGGACCGAGCGGTCGAGCGGCTCGAACCTCACCGTGAGCTCCTCGGACCCCGCGACGTCACGCAGCGCGGCCCCACGGGCGATCACCAGGCGCACGTCGTCGGCGGCGGAGCCGTACCCGAAGCGTCCGTAGATGGCCGGCTCGGCGGCGAAGAGTGCAGACACGGGCTCGCCGCGGCGAAGGGAGCGCTCGAAGTGCGTGTCGATCATCGCGGAGAGCAGTCCGCGCCGCCGGTGGTCGGGCCGCGCCCCGACCCAGGTGAGGCCCGCGCACGCCACCTCGGCGCCAGGCACCGGCAGCGTGAACGGGAAGGACGCGTGCACCGCGGCGAGCGTCCCGGCCTTCGTCTCGGCAGCCATCGTCCTCGACCAGTCCAGCGTGAGGGGGACCTGGGCGGACGTCTCGGCGTCGGGCTCGAACGCGAACGCGAGCTGGTCGACCTGAAGGAACTCGTCCTTGCGGGACTCGGGGACCTCGATGATGCGGTAGCCGGTGGGTGCAGTGCTCACGGAGACATTCTGGTCGCCCCGGTGTCGACAGTCACGTGAATACCGCCCCGCGAGGACGACAGGGTGCGTCCGGGGGACAGACCTCGATACCCTCGGGCGTGCACACCACGGCTCGCGTCCCTCGACCCGAGAACGCGCTGTCGCATGCCCGCTCGCGCCTGCGCCGGCGCGGCATGGGCCTGCAGGTCACCGCCACCGCAGTGCTGGTGCTTCTCACGGTGATCGCCTCGGTGGGGATCATCAGCGCACCGGTCTGGGTGCCGCCGTCCATCTTCTTGCTCGTCGAGCTCCTCGGGGCGTTCCTGCTGCGCCTGCGCGGCATGATCGTGCTGTGCGTGGCCATCGTCGTCCAGGTGGTCGTCATCATCTGGACTGGTGTCGCTGACGTCACGCCAGGTCAGGAGCTGGTCCTGGCCGTCTCGATCGTCGCTCTTGTCGCGTTCACGGCGCACCGCGACAGGTCGGGCCTCCAGGGCGCTCCCAGCGACCTCATGATCGTGGACCTCCGCGACCGGCTCGCGGCCCATGGCCGGATCCCGCACCTGCCGGCGGGCTGGCGCGTCGACACCGCGATGCGGTCGGCGCATGCTGAGGCGTTCTCGGGTGACTTCCTCGTCGCGGCGCGCGCCGGGGAGCACGAGCTCCTCGAGGTCGTGCTCGTGGACGTCTCTGGCAAGGGTCAAGGTGCGGGAGTGCGCTCACTGCAGCTCTCTGGAGCCTTCGGCGGGCTGCTCGGGCTGATGCCTCGTGAGCAGTTCCTCTCCGCTGCGAACACCTATCTGCTCGAGCGGTCCTGGGAGGAAGGCTTCGCGACCGCGATCCACCTGGCCGTCGACCTCACGACGGGTCGGTACTGGGTGGCGTCGGCCGGTCACCCACCCGCTCTCCACCTGCATGCCGGCTCGGGGCTCGTCGAGATCATCGACACGATCGGTGCACCCGCGCTGGGGATCGTGCGGGACCTGCCGCGCGTCGAGCGCACCGGGCGGCTCGAGCACGGCGACGCTCTGATGATCTACACGGACGGAGTGGTCGAGGTGCCCGGCTCCGACCTCGACCTCGGGATCGACCGGCTCATGGGGGCTACCGAGCGGGTCGTGACCACCAGGCGCGGAGGTGCCGAGGCGGTGCTGGACGCGGTGCACGCGGGCGACGGCGACGACCGGGGCCTGGTCCTGGTGCACCGGGACTGACGCGAGGCACCGGTGGACGACGACTACCTCGAGACGGTGCTGGACCTGGTCGACCGCATCCCCTCCGGGCGAGCGATGACCTACGGCCTCGTGGCCGAGGTCGTGAGCGAGGAGCTCGTCGCCGCGGGCGGGCCCGCGCGAGGTGGCCCGCGCCAGGTGGGCCACATCATGGCGCAGGCCGGCGCCGGCGTCCCGTGGTGGCGGGTCGTCAACGCCACCGGGAGAGCGCCCGTCAGCCTGAGCACGAGTGCGCTCGCTCACTGGGTTGCCGAGGGGACTCCGCGCACAGCCGGCGGGGAGCGGATCGCGCTGCGGCGGGCCATCTGGTTCCCGCCGCAGGACCGCACGGACGACCCGCCCGGCGCGCGCTGAGGGCGCCCGTTCTGCTCGACAGGCGCAGTCAGGCGAGCAGCTCGCGCAGCACGGGGAGCATGCGAGGGTCGGCCTGGACGAGCATCGTCGTGATCGCGGTGGCCTCCCAGGCGGGCAGACGCGACCGGACCTCCTGGGGCGGACCCACGAGCGCGACGTCCTGGACGAGCTCGAGCGGGACAGCGGCCGTCGCCCGAGCGCGATCGCCCGCGAGGTAGTGCGCCTGGATCTCGTCGCACGCGTCGGAGTAACCCAGCCGGTCGAGCACGTTGCGGTGGAAGTTCGCGCCCTTGGCGCCCATCCCACCGGCGTACAGCGCGATGAACGGGCGCACGACGTCGGCCGCACGCTCGACGTCGTCGTCGACCACGACGGGCACGGTGGCGGTGACCTCGAACTCCTCGATCGGTCGGGTCCCGGCGCCGCGCTGCGCGAAGCCGTGCGCGAGCATCTCGCGGTAGCTTGCGTCCATCCGCGGCGAGTAGAACATCGGCAGCCAGCCGTCGGAGATCTCCGCAGCGAGCGCGACGTTCTTGGGGCCCTCGGCGGCGAGGTGGATCGGCAGGTCAGCGCGCAGCGGGTGCACGGTCGAGCGCAGCGCCTTGCCCAGGCCCGAGCTCTCGGCCGCGGGCAGGGGCAGGCGGTAGAACGCTCCGTCGTAGGTCACGGGGTTCTCGCGCCGAAGGACGTCGCGCACGATGGCGACGTACTCGCGCGTGCGGGCGAGCGGACGCGGGTAGGGCTGCCCGTACCAGCCCTCGACGACCTGGGGGCCCGACACCCCGAGCCCCAGCGTGAAGCGTCCGCCGGAGAGGTGGTCGAGCGTGATCGCGGCCATGGCGGTCGCTGTCGGCGTCCGAGCGGAGATCTGCGCGATCGCGGTGCCGAGCCGGATGCGCGAGGTCCGCGAACCCCACCAGGCGAGCGGCGTGAGGGCGTCCGAGCCGTACGCCTCGGCGGTCCAGACCGAGTCGAAGCCGAGCTGTTCCGCAGCCAGCACAGCCTGCTGTGCGCCGACCGGGGGACCTGCCGACCAGTAGCCCGTGTGATAACCCAGCCGCATCGCGCGCCCTCTTCTCCGCTCGACCCCCTGGCGCGTCGTTGCGCCCGGGGGAGAGTGTCGCAGGTGAGCGTGGGTCTCGGTCAGATGTAGATGGCCGGGTCGAGGAAATCGCCGTCGGCGGACCACGACTCGGGGCGCTGGCGCACCTCGGCCGGGACACCGACGGCCACGGCGCCCGCGGGCACGTCCTTGACGACGACCGCGTTGGCCCCGATCTGCGCGCCGTCGCCGATGCGCACCGGACCGAGGATCTTCGCGCCCGCGCCGACGACCACACGGTTGCCGAGCGTCGGGTGGCGCTTGCCGTGACGCATCGAGCGCCCGCCGAGGGTCGCGCCGTGGAAGAGCACGACGTCGTCGCCGACCTCTGCGGTCTCGCCGATGACGACACCCATGCCGTGGTCGATGAACAGGCGGTGACCGAGCTTCGCGGCGGGGTGGATCTCGATGCCCGTGGCGGCCCGCGTCGCCTGCGAGAGCAGGCGAGCAGGCAGCCGCAGGCCAGGCTCGTGCCACATCCGGTGCGCGAGCCGATAGGCCCACACCGCGTGCACGCCCGGGTACGCGACCGCGACCTCGAAGCGCGTGCGCGCCGCAGGGTCTTCGCGCAGCGCGACCTCGAGGTCGTCCCGCAGGACGGACCAGAACGTGCGAAGGGACACGGTGTGGGCGCCCGGGTCAGTCGAGCAGGTCGGCGTAGAGGATCGTCGAGAGGTACCGCTCGCCGAACGACGGGATGATCACCACGATGAGCTTGCCCGCGTTCTCCGGACGCTTGCCGACCTCGATCGCAGCATGCAGCGCTGCGCCCGAGGAGATCCCGACGAGCAGTCCCTCCTCCTTGGCAGCGCGCCGCGCGACTGCCACGGCGGTGTCGGTGTCGACGTCGAA
>JAYTSH010000377.1:0-3640 GCA_043745755.1 Cellulomonas sp.
CCTGCACGGGGTCGGCGAGCTGCTCGAGATGCCCGCCCGGGCTGAGCACAGCGATCCGGTCGGCGAGCCGGACGGCTTCGTCGACATCGTGGGTGACGAGCATCACGGTCGTTCCGAGCTCGCGTTGGATGCGCCGGAACTCCCCCTGGAGCCGCCGGCGACCGACCGGGTCGACCGCCCCGAACGGCTCGTCCATCAGGAGAACCGGCGGGTCGGCAGCGAGCGCGCGCGCGACCCCGACCCGTTGGCGCTCTCCCCCGGACAGCTCGTGGGGGTAGCGGCGCCCGTAGACGTCGGGGTCGAGACCGACGAGCTCGAGCAGCTCAGACACCCTGGCACGTGACCGCGCGCGGTCCCACCTGAGCAGCTGCGGGACTGTCGAGACGTTCTGAGCGACGGTCCGGTGCGGGAACAGCCCCACGTGCTGGATCACGTACCCCATGCGACGACGCAGGCCCACGACGTCGACGTGCGTGACGTCCTCACCGCCGAGCAGGATGCGGCCCGACGTGGGCTCGACGAGGCGGTTGGCCATGCGTAGCGTCGTGGACTTCCCGCAGCCGGACGGACCGACGAGCGCGAGGAGCTCGTGCTCGTTGACCTCGAGCGTCAGGTCGTCGACGGCGACGGTGCCGTCCGCATAAACCTTGCGCACGTGCTCGAACCCGATCGACGTCGCCACGCGTCGGACGCTACCCGCGCCGGCCGACACCCGCGCACGGACGGCCGATCCTGCGGCAAGCCGCCGGGCGATCGGCGTCGCGCCGCCCGGCGAGTCCAGGTACGTTCGCACGCGTGATCCCGTTCACTTCCGCAGGCGCGGTGCACGTGGCCGCGAACCCGTGGCTGTCGTGGGACTACGTGCTGCGCAACCGGGGGGACCTGACCCGCGCGCTCGAGCAGCACACCACCCTGACGATCCAGGCCGTGCTCATCGCGTTCGTGATCGCTCTGCCGCTCGCCGCGCTCGCGCACACCCGACCGCGCCTGGCCGCCCCCCTCATGGGCCTCGCCGGGGTGCTCTACACGGTCCCGTCGGTCGCCCTGTTCGCCGTGCTGGCGCCGTTCACCGGCATCGGACGCACCACGGTCCTGATCGGTCTCGTCACGTACGCGCTGCTCGTGCTCGTGCGCAACATCGTCGTCGGGCTCGACGGGGTCGCCGAGGAGGTGCGCGACGCGGCGCGCGGTCTCGGGTACGGCCCTGCGCGGTTGCTCCTGCGGGTCGAGCTGCCGAACGCGCTGCCCGCCATCGTCGCCGGTGTGCGCCTCGCGACCGTCTCGACGGTCGCGCTGGCCACGGTCGGCGTCGTCGTCGGGTACGGCGGGCTCGGTCAGCTGATGTTCCGCGGCTTCCGCAGTCGATACCACGCCGAGATCCTCACTGCCACGCTGCTCTGCCTGGCGCTCGCGCTCGCGTGCGACCTGGTCCTGTATGTCGCGGGCCGGTTGATCACACCCTGGTCGCGCTCGGCGCGGACGACATGAGGGCCGTGCGATGAATGTCGTCTCCGACGCGGTCGAGTGGCTCAACGACCCCCTGAACTGGACGGGCACGCACGGGGTGCTGGCGCTGACCCGGGAGCACCTGACCATCTCGGTCGCCGCGGTGCTGCTCGCCGCCGTGATCGCCCTGCCGCTCGGCGTGTGGCTCGGGCACCGGCGCAGCGGCGGGTCGCTGACCGTGGTGCTGGCGAACACGTCGCGCGCCCTGCCGACGTTCGCGCTGCTCACGATCTTCGCGTCGGGCGGGCTGTTCGGCCAGACCGCGACGACGTTGGCGGTCGCGGTCTTCGCGGTCCCGCCGATCCTGACGAACGCGTACACCGGGGTGCTCGAGGTCGACGCCGACGTGCGCGACGCCGCTCGTGGGATGGGCATGTCGGCCGTGCGCTCACTCGCGCTGGTCGAGCTTCCGCTCGCCCTCCCCCTCGTGGCCGCCGGTCTGCGCACGGCGGCCGTGCAGGTCATCGCGACGGTGCCGCTCGCAGCGTTCGTCGGCGGGACGAGCCTGGGCTCGGTCATCGTCACCGGGCTCGCGCTGCAGCGCTACGGGCAGGTCCTGGCGGGCGGCGTGCTCGTCGCTCTGCTGTGCCTGGTTGCCGAAGGCGTCCTTGCCGGGATCCAGCGCGTCCTCACACCGATGCCGATGCGGCAGCGGGTCACGCCGTCGTCGGTGTGAAGCGACGGCGGTCAGCGCAGTTGCGCGATGTCCGGATGGCGGGTCGAATGGCTGCTGACATCCCCGCACGCCACCACGAGGAGCCCGTCATGCGCACACCCCGGATCGCCGTTGCAGTTGCCGTGGCCACCACCGCAGCACTCCTGCTCGCCGCGTGCGGCGCTCCCGGCTCGGGCGGTGGGGTCGCTGCGACGACCGCCGCGTCCGCGTCAGGGGCCGCGGCGTGCGCGCCTGTCAAGGGCACCAAGCTCGTCGTCCTGACCGACGACAAGGGACTCCAGAACGCCGACAACGTCATCCCTTCCGTCAACGCGGCTGCTGCGGCCGCCGATCCGGCGCTCGTGCCGCTCCTCGACACGGTGTCGGCCTCACTCGACACCACGAAGCTCATCGGCCTGAACAAGTCGGTCAACATCGACCGCAAGACGTCGAGCGACGTTGCGGCTGCGTACGTCACGGAGGCCGGGCTCACCGCGCGTGACGCCTCGGTGGGCGGAGGTCGTCACGTCGTCATCGGCGCGGCGAACTTCTCCGAGAGCGCGACCCTGTCCGAGGTGTATGCCGCTGTGCTTCGCTCGGCCGGTTACACCGCCGACGTACAGACGATCGGCAACCGGGAGACCTACCTCCCGGCGCTCGAGAGCGGGCAGATCACCGCGACGCCGGAGTACGCAGCGACGCTGGCCGAGTTCCTCAACACCAAGGTCAACGGTGCGAGCGCGGGCCCCGTAGCGAGCGGCGACGTCAAGGCGACCGTCACAGCTCTGACGACGCTCGGGAAGGGCGTGGGCCTGACCTTCGGGGCTGCGTCGGCCGCTCAGGACCAGAACGCCTTCGCGGTGACGAGCGAGTTCGCCCAGCAGCACGGCGTGACGACCCTGAGCGAGCTCGCAGCGGCCTGCGGCTCCCTCGTCCTGGCCGGGCCGGCGGAGTGCCCGCAGCGGCCCTTCTGCCAGCCCGGTCTCGAGTCGACGTACGGCCTGACGTTCTCCGACTTCACGTCCTACGACTTCGGCCTCATCGGCGACGCGGTGCGCCACGGCGAGGCCGCGATCGGCCTGGTGCTGTCGAGCGACGGCTCGCTCGCGAGCTGACGGTCACGCGGCCCACTCTCACAGCCCCGCGGTCTCGAGCAGCCGCAACCACACCTCGCTGACCGTCGGGTAGGCGGGGACGGCGTGCCACAGGCGGTCGAGCGGGACCTGGCCGACGACGGCGACCGTGGCCGAGTGCACGAGCTCGGCAGCATCGGGGCCCGTGAAGGTCGCGCCCACGACGAGCCCGTGGGCGTGATCCAGCACGAGCTGTGCGGTGCCCGCGTACCCGTCTGCGGCGACGGACGCCCCTGACACGGCTGACACGTCGTACTGCACGACGCGGACGTCCAGCCCGGCTTCGCGGGCCGCCTGCTCGGTCAGCCCGACCCAGGCGACCTCGGGCCTGGAGAAGACGACCTGC
>JAYTSH010000378.1:0-3490 GCA_043745755.1 Cellulomonas sp.
CGAGTACCGCGACTACTGGGGCAGCTCTGTCACGGCATTCGAGGTGCTCGCACCGCACGAGCTGCTCGTCGTGGTCGCCGAGCACCGGATCGACATCCACGAGCGCACGCCCGCCAAGGCGACGACCGGGTGGGACACGGTCCGTGGTCCGGAGCTGCGTGACCGGCTTGCGGAGTTCCTCGCGGACACCCCGACGACGCTGGCCCCGGACGAGGTCGCCCAGCTCGCCGCCACGACCGCCTACGGGCTGGACCCGAACGAGGCCGCGACGGCGATCTGCGGTGAGCTGCGCGACGAGCTCGAGTACGTTCCGGGCGTGACAGCGGTGCACACCCCGGCGGCAGAGGCGTGGGCCGCTCGCAAGGGCGTGTGCCAGGACATGGCCCACCTTGCCGCCGGGGCGCTCCGCAGCGTCGGGATCCCCGTCCGGTACGTCTCGGGCTATCTGTACCCGAGCAGCGACGGCGAGATCGGCGAGGTGCTCGTCGGGCAGTCGCACGCCTGGATCGAGTGGTGGGCGGGCGAGTGGCACCCGTATGACCCCACGAACCGTGTGCCCGCGGGCCCGCAGCACGTCGTGCTCGCGCGGGGGAGGTCGTACGACGACGTCGCGCCGCTGCGCGGGATCTTCGCGGGCCCCGGGACGCAGGACCTCGACGTCCAGGTGCAGATCACCCGCGAGTCGTGACTCGCCGCCCGGTCGCGGTGCGGGTCACTCGTGAGGTGCGCCGAGCGGGGTCATGAGCCCTTCGGGCTGAGGCGGGCCGAAGAGCCGGCCCTGGCCGTGCTTCCAGCCGTGCGCGAGTGCGATGGCCGCCTGCTCCTCGGTCTCGAGGCCTGCCGCGATGCCGTAGCTCCCGACCGCCGCGACCACTGCCGCGACGGCAGAGCTCACCCGGTCGGCTGCGCCGCCCTCGCCGAGCCGGGCCGTGATCGACCTGTCGAGCTTGAGACCGGTGACGGGCGCCGCCAGCGCCGACAGCAGCGCGGAGTACCCGGTGCCGAAGTTGTCCAGCAGCACGGCGACACCCAGCCGGGCGATGCTCGCGAGCTCGGCCCGCGTGTGCTCGGTCGCCTCGAGAACACCCACCTCGGCGATCTCGATCCCGAGCCTGCTGGGGTCCACCCCCTGGTCCTCGAGGGTCTGCGCGATCAGCCGGGCCAGACCGCCGGGTCGAGGCTCGGTGCCGTCCTCGGGCGTAAGGCTCACCCGACCGAGCTCGCGAGGTGAGACGTTGACGTAGAGCCTGCCGGGCAGCCCAGGGTGCCGGGCGAGGAAGCCGACAGCCTCCCGGAGCACCCAGGTCCCGAGCTCGGGCGTGAGGTCGGCGTCATTCGCGATCGCCATGAACGAATCGGGCAGGACGAGGCCGCGCTCCGGGTGGCGCCAGCGCACGAACGCCTCGTAGCCCGACACGTCACGCGACGCCAGCTCCACGACGGGCTGGTAGTGCAGCTCGAAGTCGCCGCGCTCGATCGCGGCGCGGAGGTCACCTTCGACGGACAGCCTGTCGATGGCCGCGCGACGGTGCTCTTCGCGGAACGCGACCCAGCGGCCCCGCCCGGTGTTCTTCGCGATGTACATCGCGGCGTCGGCGTCACGCAGGACGCGCAGCGCGTCGCCGCTGCCGTCGTCGACGGTCAACCCCGCGCTCATGGCAGGAAGGAGCAGGTGACCGTCGAGCTGCAGCGGCAGCTCGACCGAGGTCTGGATCCGTTGGAGCAGCTCGCCGGCCTGGTCGGCCGAGTCGATCTGCTCGAGGACGACGACGAACTCGTCGCCGCCGATCCGGGCGACCGTGTCACCGGGGCGGACGGACGTCCGCATGCGGTCGGCGACGATGCGCAGCATGCGGTCGCCTGCGTCGTGGCCGAGCGAGTCGTTGATGCGCTTGAACTGGTCGAGGTCGACGAAGACCACCGCGACGAGCTTGTCGTTGCGCGCGTGCATCGCGAGTGCGTGGTTGAGCCTGTCGAGGAGGAGCGAGCGGTTGGCCAGGCCGGTCAGGTGGTCGTACAGCGCGCGGTGCTCGAGGACGTCCTGCGCGCGGCGCATCGCTGTCACGTCCTCGATCTGGCTGATGAAGTGCAGAGGTGCTCCCGTGGCGTCGTGCGCGAGCGAGACCGTCAGGCGAGCCCGGATGACGGACCCGGAGGGTCGCACGTAGCGCTTGTCCATCTGGTAGCCCTGGATGGTGCCGTCGAGCAGCAGCGCGACCTGCTCGAGGTCGGCGTCGATGTCATCAGGATGCGTGATCTCCTGGAAGGTGAGGGCGAGGAGCTCGGCTCGGGATATGCCGAGGCTCTGGACCAGCGCCTGGTTCACTTGAAGGAAACGTCCGTCGAGCGACACGATCGCCATGCCGATCGCGGCATCCTCGAAGGTGAGCCGGAACCGCTCCTCGCTCCGGCGCAGCTCGTCGGCCCGCAACCGCTCGGTCGTCACGTCGACCATCGTCATGATGAGGGCCGGTCGGCCCGGCTCGTCGTTGTCGCCGTCGGCCGGCGGGATGGGGTTCGCCGAGAGGCGGAGCCACAGCGGCTCGGACGTCTCCGCCCGCAGCCCGACGACAGCGCTCGCGGGCTCACCGGTGCGTGCGGCGATCACGGACGGTCGGTCCTCCCGGGGGAACGGCGTGCCGTCGATCGTGGTGGCGCCCCGGCCGTGTGCGTCGAGCTGACCGCCGATCAGCTGCTCACGGGAGAGTCCGAGGATGGTGGCCGCTGCCGCGTTGGCGTCGAGCACCCGCCCGTCGGAGTCAGCGATCAGCACGCCCTCTTGCAACGAGTCCATCAGCCCCCTGGGCATGGGCGGGCTGCTCGTCGCTCGACGCTTGTCGATGCCCACCGTGCCTCCTCGTGAGCGGCAGCGCCGGCGCCGGGCGCACCGGGTCCGGGGGAGCGTCGTCGGCGTGCGCACGTTCACCCCGAGCATGCACGAACGGACGTCCGGCAGCCATGGCTCGGCCCGGAGATCGCCCGCTTCCCGGCCAAAGATCGCCCGCCCGTCCGCCAGGGTCCGCCCGGTCACCGGTGTGCCGCCCAGGTCCGGTGGCCGATCGCATCTGATGCCGTGGGACCATGGGGTGCCGTCCACCCATCCCCTGAAGCGAAGCCGGAGCACCCCCGAGTTGTCCCCGATCCCGAGCGCCGCGGGCATGAGCCGCATCCAGCCGGCGTCCACGCCGCCCGAGCTGCTGCGGAACTTCTGCATCATCGCCCACATCGACCACGGCAAGTCGACCCTCGCGGACCGCATGCTCCAGCTCACGGGCGTGGTGGACGCCCGCGCGATGCGTGCCCAGTACCTCGACCGGATGGACATCGAGCGCGAGCGTGGGATCACGATCAAGTCGCAGGCCGTGCGCATGCCGTGGGCCGTCGAGGACGGCGACGGTGTGCTCGTGCCGTACGCGCTCAACATGATCGACACACCGGGTCATGTCGACTTCACCTACGAGGTGTCGCGGTCGCTCGCGGCGTCCGAGGG
>JAYTSH010000379.1:0-1569 GCA_043745755.1 Cellulomonas sp.
CGGGCCGCGGCCCCCGGCGACGTGTTCCTCGCCGACGGGTTCTCGTGCCGCACGCAGGCCGACCAGCTCGCCGACGTCCGGGGCGTCCACCTCGCCGAGCTGCTCGCGGCACACCTGCCCCAGCGCGCCGCGTCTCGCGGTGGTGTCGCCCCGAGTGGCACAGTGGCCTGATGCTCATCGCCTTCTCCGTCGCCCCGCTCGGTGCGGGCGAGTCCGTGACCGACGCCGTCGCCGATGCTGTCCGGATCGTGCGCGAGTCCGGCCTGCCGAACCGCACGGACTCCATGTTCACGACCATCGAGGGCGAGTGGGACGAGTGCATGGACGTGGTCCGGCGCGCGACGGAAGCTGTCGGGCGGCACGGCCACCGTGTGAGCCTCGTGCTCAAGGCAGACATCCGCCCTGGTCACACGGGCGAGATCACGGGCAAGGTCGAGCGCGTCGAGGCCCGGCTCGCCGCGGAGTGAAACCGTTCGGGTGACGTTCGTCTGCGCCGAACGGGGGAGTCTGGATCTGCGTGCCCCTGGCGGCCCAACGGGCCCTAGGTCCATACAGGGAGGCGTGGGAGACTTCGGACCGGTGCGGTCCCGGCACGGAGGGGATCGCCGTCACCAGGCGCGTCCCGCGCCGCACCGCGCCACCAGGAAGCGGGAAGGCATGCCGATCTTCGAGCTCGACGACGGCCGCTCTGTCCTCGTTCAGCCGATGCAGCCCGCCCCGGGGTCGTTCGCCGCCGACAGCAGCGCGCTCGTCGCCGAGCACCTCACGTCACTCCTCGGTGAGCAGCTGTTCCCGGTGCGACTGCGCCATGGCGACGCCCCCGGCCCGCACCTGCTCGCGCTCGACACCACGGGCCGACCGGTCGTGGTCGACGTCGTGCAGATCCTCGACGGCGAGAGCCTGGTCTTGGCGCTCCAGCACGCCGGCAACGCCGCGCGCCTGAGCCGCGCCGATCTGCTGCGAACCTACGAGGGTGGCGCCGAGGCGTTCGACGCCGACTTCCGCGACTTCCGCGACGAGGCGCCGCTGAGCGCCGCGCAGACGGGTCCGCTGCCCGGTGCGCGCTTGCTCCTCGTGTGCGCCGAGGTCGACCCCCAGGTCATGGACGCCGTCGCGTTCCTCCGGGAGCCCGGCCGCCAGGTCGAGGTGCTCCAGATCGGTGTCGTTCGCGGTGTCGACGGTCGACGCTACGTCGACGTGTCCCCGATCGTGCTCCGCCAACCCGCACGCCGTGCCGTCGAGCCGACGTCACTGCGCCTGGTGCGGCAGCCCGACGCGTCGGACGACCACATCGCGCCGCTGCCTGTGCAGGCGCGATCGACGCCGAGCCACGCCCGGAACCCCGTCTCGGCGGCCACCCCTGCGTCTGTCACCTCGGCCGGGCCGCCGCCGCCCGCGAGCTTCGACGGCGCGTGGACGCAGGACGTCCTGCCGGGTCCCGTCGCCATCCCCGCCCTGGCCGCGCTCGTCCGGGGCCGCGGCGCGGTTGCCACACTCGTGTGGTTCCGCGAGCGGCGTGGTCAGCGGCTGCACGCGACGCTGCGGCACGACGGCCTCATCGAGCTGCCC
>JAYTSH010000380.1:0-5205 GCA_043745755.1 Cellulomonas sp.
CCCACGGGCCCGCCCGCCCTCAGGCGAACGAGACGAGCGTCGCCAGGAGCTGCGGGGCTCGTCGGTCGTACAGGTCGCCGCCGAGCCGCACACCCACCACGAGCAGGGTCGTCCCGAGACCGACGCCGACAACGAGAGCCAGCACGCCGAGCAGCGCTGAGCCCGTCACGACAGCCGCGATACCCAGGGCCACCTCCGGCAGCACGAGGGCGACGAGCACCAGCCCGCCCAGGGTCTGCGAGACGAGCGAGGCCGTCGAGCCGCCCTGCTTGGACGAGAACGGGCTCTCCCCGACGTGGGGCACCTGGTAGACGACGCGCGCCGACACGACGCTCGCGACCCCGAGCGCCGACGTCAGCAGGCCCAGGGAAAGCCCCAGGATCGGCGCGGCCGCGTCCCACCGGCCCGCAACGGCGACCGAGAGGAGAGTCATCACGGTCACGACGGGCAGCCCGACCAGCCCAGCCGCCGCCACCCGACCCGCACGGTCCACACGGCCGCGGATGGGAGCCGCGACGTGCATCCAGAACGACGTGCCGTCATAGGCGATGTCCGCGGAGATGGTCCAGCCGATCATGTAGGCGACGAGGGGCCCGGCCGCGAGCATCGCCCCTCCGCCGTGGAAGCCGAACCACAGCATCACTGGCACCAGCGGCACGATCGCCACGCCGATGGCGTAGCGGGAGTCGCGCGTCCAGTACGTGAGGCAGCGCGCGGCGACGGCACCCGTCGGGGTCGCGGGAACCCGGCCGAAGATGCCCAGCCCGTGTGTGCGGGTGCGCGTCCGCCCGCGCCCGGTCCCCCGAACGAGCGTCGCGTCGAGACCCCACGACCACGCTGCCACGAGCGCAGCGAGGGTCGCCAGGCTGATGACGACCTTGAGCCCGGCGGCCACCCACCGGCCGTCGGCCGCATCGGCAGCCAGCGCCCACGGAGCCCCGAACGGGGTCCACCCAGCAGCCCTGGCGATCTGTGGCCACACGTCCTGCGCCGAGGCGATCCCGTGGGCCAGCACGCTGAAGATCGGGCCGAGCAGGAAGAGCGGCAGGATCACCACGCCCGCGACCACCTCGCAGAACCGTCGGCGGGTCACGAGCGGGGCGAGGAGGGTCGTCGTCGCACGCGCGCCCACGACGCAGGTCGCGAGCGCGAGCGCCGCGCCGACGAGCGCGAACGGCACCGCGATCGGGTGCCGGCGCCATGTGACCATCGTCGTGAGCCCGACGAGAGCCGTCGTGACACCCGGAACCCCGACGACGCCGGCGAGCGCGAGCCCCGTCAGAAGGGGACGGCGCCGGATCGAGAACGTGGCGAAACGAGCCGGGTCGAGGGTCTCGTCGACGCCGAACGCGAGCACCGGCAGGACCCACCAGCCGAGCACGAGCAGCCCGCCCGCGAGCACGAGGACGGTCCGGATGAACTCGGCATCCTGCGTGCTCAGCACGACGAGCCCCGTGAGCGCGCCCGTGATGATCCCGAACCCGTACAACGCGGCGACGACGAGCCCCACGACCTGCCAGACGCTGCGTCGCAGGCCGTTGGCGAGCAGCCTCAGCTTGAGTCGGACGAGGTGCGCAACCACGCGAGGCCCTCTCCGTTCGAGCGACCGCCCACGAGCTCGACGAACCTGTCCTCGAGAGTCTCGCCCGCGCGCACCTCGTCGACCGGCCCGGCAGCCAGCACGTGACCTGCGGCGATCACTGCGACGTGGTCGCACATGCGCTGGACCAGGTCCATGACGTGCGAGGACACGATGACCGTCCCGCCCGAGCGCGCGTAGGACGTGAGGATGTCCCGGATGTTCGCGGCCGAGATGGGGTCGACCGCCTCGAACGGTTCGTCGAGGACGAGCAGGCGGGGTGCGTGCACGAGGGCGCACGCGAGCGCGATCTTCTTCGACATGCCCGCGGAGTAGTCGACGACGAGCGTGTCCGCGTCCGCCGCGAGGTCGAGCGTCACGAGCAGGTCCGACGTGCGCGCTGCGACGGTCTCGCGGTCCATGCCACGCAGGAGTCCGGCGTACGTGATGAGCTGCGCGCCGGTGAGCCGGTCGAAGAGCTTCACGCCGTCCGGCAGCACGCCGAGCAGCGACTTGACCCCGACCGGGTCCGCCCACAGGTCGCGGCCCTGGACCAGGACCTGCCCGTAGTCGGGACGCAGCAGGCCGGTCGCCATGGACAGCGTCGTCGTCTTGCCGGCGCCGTTGGGGCCCACGAGCCCATAGAACGAGCCGACGGGCACGACGAGGTCGATGCCCGCGACCGCGATCTTGTCGCCGAACTTCTTCCACAGGCCCCGGACCTCGAGCGCGGGCGGCACCGGGACGTCGGGAAGGGGCATCGAGCCAGGATAGGCGGCCGACCTGCTCGGCGAGGCGAATCGCGGCGCTGCGCCGCCAGGGCTGCACACGGGTGACTGTCGGACGTGCCTGGCAGGCTGCATGGCATGGAGCTCTGGAGTGCTGGTACCGCGCTGCTCGTCGGGGTCGCTGTCGGCGTGCTCGTCGGCTGGACGGCCCGGGCGTCGTCGGCGAGCGACCGGCTGCGCGCCGCCCAGGTCGACGCAGCGCAGTCGCAGGCCCGGCTCGACGCCGAGCGCGCCGCGCACGCCGATCGCCTGACTGCGCTCGCCGCCGACAACGAGCGCCAGTCGGAGCAGTTCCGCGCGCTCGCCGCCGACGCGCTCGCGAACAACAACGAACAGTTCCTTGCGCTCGCCCATCAGCGGCTGTCGGCGAGCCAGCAGACCCAGGTCGGTGAGCTGGCGCAGCGCGAGCAGGCAGTCAAGGCGCTCGTCGAGCCGCTGACCCGCACGCTCGAGGCGGTGCGCACCGAGCTCACCACCGCCGAAAAAGCCCGCCTCGAGGGGCACGCTGCGCTCGGGGAGCAGGTCCGCGCGATGCGTGAGTCCTCCGAGCACCTGCGCAGCGAGACCGCACAGCTCGTGACGGCGCTGCGCTCGTCCCAGGTGCGCGGCCGGTGGGGCGAGCTGCAGCTGCGCCGGGTCGTGGAGTCGGCCGGCATGATCGCGCAGGTCGACTTCGTCGAGCAGAGCCAGGTGCGGACCGACGACGGGCTCCTGCGTCCGGACATGGTCGTGCGGCTCGCGGGCGGCAAGAACGTCGTGGTCGATGCCAAGGTGGCATTCCTGGGCTTCCTCGAGGCGACCCAGACGACCGACGAGCGAGTCCGGGTCGAGCGGATGGCCGCGCACGCCCGCCACATGCGCGCCCACATCGACGACCTCGCGGGCAAGCGGTACTGGGACCAGTTCGCCCCGGCCCCTGAGTTCGTCGTGATGTTCGTCCCCGCCGAGTCGTTTCTGCACGCGGCGCTCGAGCAGGACCCCGGCCTCGTCGAGTACGCGTTCGAGCGCAACGTGGTGATCGCGTCGCCCATGACACTGCTCGCGCTGCTGCGCACGATCGCCTACGCGTGGCGCCAGGACGCGCTCGCCTCGAACGCCCAGGCGGTGCTGACCCTCGGCAAGGAGCTGCACGGGCGACTCGCCACGATGGGCCTGCACCTCGCCAAGCTCGGCCGGTCGATCGACGCGGCGGCAGGCGCGTACAACCAGACCGTCTCGTCGCTCGAGACGCGCGTGCTCGTCAGCGCGCGCCGCTTCGCCGACCTCAACGTCGTCGACGGTGACCTGCCCACGCCGGCGCCCGCGAATCCCCAGCTGTCGGCGGTGAGCGCGCCCGAGCTCGTGGCCTCAGTGACCGCGCAAGTCGTCGCGCTCGACGACCTGGCCCCGAGCACCTCCGCCGCATCTGGCTCCTGAGACGCCGCTCTCGGCGTCCGTTCTACCCGCAACGATGGCGGTATGACCGATGCCACCGACTCCGGGACCACGGCTGCCCGGACCACGGCTGCCGGGACCACTGCGGCGCCCGGCGTCGTGAGCGTGTTCTTCACCACCATCCCCGTCGACCAGCTCGACCGGTACCGCGTTGCGGGCGACCCGGACGCCGGCGAGAGCGCCCTCGAGGCCGACTCGGGGCTCGTCGGCGTCGACGTCGACGGGATCGAGGTCGACGACTTCGTGGAGGCGGCCGACGACCCGGTCGCCGAGCTCCTGGGCTACTCGGCGGGCGAGTCGTTCGCCGACGCCGCGGCGCTGGACCTGACCCGGCTGCGCAACGACGAGCACACCGGCCTCGTGCTCGCGTACGACCACGACGCGCGCCGCGGTGCGGGCGTCCACGAGGGGTCTGGTCTGACGCTCGTGGGGGTCTACAGCTACGACTGGCGGGCCTGACCCGACAGACCGGTCGTCGACGTATCAGCCGACATTCCGGACACTCCTTCATCTTGTCGCACGGCCGTCCGTCGGTTCGTCCGGCGAACGGCGACCTCATCGATGAGTGGAGGACGTTGTGCCTGGACACTTCACGCACGTCTACACCGCACGACAGCTGGCCGACTGGCTCGCGCACCAGGAGTCCTTCAACCCCCTCGATTCCGGAGACAACGTCCCGGGCATCTTCGGTGGGCTTCAGGGCCTGGATCCCGCCCGCTGCAGCGCGGTGATGACGAAATGGCCCGTCTACACGAACATCGGTGCGATCGGCCCGGACCTGTTCTTCTTCTGCCAGGACTACGGCAGCGGACCGCTGGCCGCCTTCGAGTTCCAGGACGACCTGATCATGCTCGCGATGGCCGTGTACTACTGGGTCGACAAGGCCAAGGACGACGAGTGGGAGCCGCTCCTGGCGATCCTCGCCGAGGTAGACCAGACGTTCGCCCGGATCGTCCGGCTGCTCATCAAGCTCAAGAAGATCTGGGACGACTTCGTCAAGGTGTGGGACGCGACGATCGGCCCGATCGTGTCGACGGCCGCCGAGATCCTCGACGACCTCACGGGCGGGATCCTCAGCGCCGCCGGGCAGGCGATCGACGAGCTCATCACCGCGCTGAAGCTGGTCGCCGAGGAGGAGCTGCTCACGTTCGCGGACATCTTCTCGTGGTTCTCGCTGAAGATGCGGTCCGGGTGGGACGAGCAGTCGTTCGTGTGGAGCGACATGCTGCACTACCGCAAGACCACCGAGATGGCGCGCAACCTCTTCATCGAGGCACAGCGGCAGTTCGACGAGGACGGCGATGCCGACAAGCTCGAGCAGTTCCAGGCGTTCAACCTCGGCTGGGTCGCCCATCTCGGCACCGACACCATCGACCACTCGTTCGTCAACGAGCAGTGCGGCGG
>JAYTSH010000381.1:0-2793 GCA_043745755.1 Cellulomonas sp.
GTGCAGCAGCACACTGCCGTCGGCCTTGACGACCACGAGCCGGGTCGCCAACGGGAGGTGGGCGTTGAGGCGCCCGGAGTAGCGGGCGGAGCACCGGGCAACGACGAGCCGCATGGACCCCTCTCCCTTCAGATCACGTGGCGGGCGGCGGGCGGCGCGGCCTCCAGCCACGACGCCAGTCCCGCGTACGCCTCCGCGGACATCAGCAGGTCGAACGCGTCGTCGTCGGTCCGGCAACGCACGACCAGCTGACCCTCGTAGCCGCGCGCGTCAGCGACCGCGTGGTGCTCGATGACGAGCATCCTCGACCGCAACCAGGACCGGGTCGGACGCGGCGCCAGCGACCACCAGCGCCACCAGTACAGGCTGTCGGCGCCGTACTGCCCGATGCCTGCGATCCACGGTGCGTTCGGGTCGGTCGCGCGGCTGAAGGCACACTCGAACGAACCGACGCGATGCGACAGCATCCGCACGCGCGATGCGCCCAGGCTCAGCACGCACACCACCAGCAGCACGACAGCGCCGAGCACGAGCGCGGCATGAGCACCCGTCACGGCAGGCCGTCAGTTCGCGGCGGTGTCCGTGGCGGCCTCGACCGAGTCCACCACGACCGTCACCTGGTCGGAGTCGACGGACAGGAACCCGCCGTCGACCATCCATCGCAGCACCTCGCCCTCCGACGTCTTCACGCGCAGCTCACCGCGTCGCAGGATCGTCAGCACGGGTGTGTGGCCCACGAGGATGCCCATCTCGCCGTCAGCGGCCGGCGCGCTCACGAGCCGGGCACGACCCGACCAGATCTTGCCGTCGGCGGCAACGAGGTCGACCTCGAGGTCAGCCATGCATGACTCCTTAGGGATTGCCGAGAACGCGGGTTCCGGAACGGGATCGACGGCCTAGAAGGTCACACCCCGTACTCCTTCTGGATCCGCGCCCAGTTGCGCTCGAGGTCCTCGAGTCCGCCGATGTTGAAGAACGCCTGCTCGGCCATGTGGTCGAACTCGCCGTCGGCAATCTTGCCGAAGGCCTCGACCGTCTCCGCGACCGGCACCGTCGAGCCGACGACACCGGTGAACTTCTCGGCCATGTAGGTGTTCTGCGACAGGAACTGCTGGATACGGCGTGCCCGGGCCACGACGGTCTTGTCCTCCTCCGACAGCTCGTCGACGCCGAGGATCGCGATGATGTCCTGGAGCTCCTTGTTGCGCTGCAGGATCGACTTCACGCGAGTGGCCGTGTCGTAGTGCGCCTGGCCGACGTAGCGCGGGTCGAGGATGCGGCTCTTGGACGCGAGCGGGTCGACTGCCGGGTACAGGCCGCGCGAGGCGATCTCTCGGCTCAGCTCGGTCGTCGCGTCGAGGTGCGCAAACGTCGTCGCCGGTGCGGGGTCGGTGTAGTCGTCAGCCGGGACGTAGATCGCCTGGAGCGACGTGATCGAGTGACCACGCGTCGAGGTGATGCGCTCCTGCAGCTGGCCCATCTCGTCGGCAAGGTTTGGCTGGTAGCCGACCGCGGACGGCATCCGGCCGAGCAGCGTCGAGACCTCGGAGCCGGCCTGCGTGAACCGGAAGATGTTGTCGATGAACAGCAGCACGTCCTGCTTCTGCACGTCGCGGAAGTACTCCGCCATCGTCAGCGCCGACAGTGCGACGCGCAGCCGCGTGCCCGGCGGCTCGTCCATCTGCCCGAAGACGAGCGCCGTCTTGTCGAAGACGCCCGCCTCCTCCATCTCGACGATGAGGTCGTTGCCCTCGCGGGTGCGCTCACCGACGCCGGCGAACACCGAGACGCCGCCGTGGTCCTGCGCGACGCGCTGGATCATCTCCTGGATCAGGACGGTCTTGCCGACGCCCGCTCCACCGAACAGGCCGATCTTGCCGCCGAGAACATACGGCGTCAGCAGGTCGATGACCTTGATGCCCGTCTCGAACATCTGAGTCTTGGACTCGAGCTGGTCGAAGGCCGGCGGCTTGCGGTGGATGGGCCAACGCTCGGTGATCTCCAGCGACTCGCCCGGGGCCAGGTTGAGGACGTCACCGGTCACGTTGAACACGTGCCCCTTGGTGATGTCACCCACCGGGACGCTGATCGGCGCGCCGGTGTCGGTCACGAGGGCACCCCGGACCAGGCCGTCCGTCGGCTTGAGCGCGATCGCCCGCACGAGTGAGTCGCCGAGGTGCTGGGCGACCTCGAGCGTCATCGTGAAGGACTTCTCGTCCTCGCCCTGCGACGACAGGTCGATGTTGACCGTGAGGGCGTTGTACATCTCGGGGATCTGGTCCGACGGGAACTCGATGTCCACGACGGGACCGATCACCCGGGCGACGCGGCCGACTCCGGGCGTGCCCGACTCGGTCGGCGTGCCGTCAACGGTGGTGGCGGTCATGTCCTGCCTCGCTTCGCTCGACCGGAGCGGACTCCGGCGTGGTCTGGTTCGTGCGGTCGTGCTGGTCCTGCTGTCTCGCGGCGGGTCAGGAGGCGAGTGCGTCGGCGCCCGACACGATCTCGCTGATCTCCTGGGTGATCTCGGACTGACGCGCCTGGTTCGCCAGCCTGGTGTACAGGCGGATGAGCTCTTCGGCGTTGTCGGTCGCGGTGTGCATGGCCCGTTGCCGGGCCGCGAGCTCGGACGCCGCCGCCTGCAGCATGCAGGAGTAGATGCGGCTGCGCACGTAGCGCGGGAGCAGCGCGTCGAGCACGGCCTCCGGGCTCGGCTCGAACTCGTAGAGCGGGAGCACGTCGTTCGTGCCGACCGGCGCGACGCCCTCGACGACCTCGAGCGGCAGCATCCGG
>JAYTSH010000382.1:0-2066 GCA_043745755.1 Cellulomonas sp.
TCGCGTCGATCCCCGTCGGGCAGCGGTACGAGCCCAAGTGGGACGGCTTCCGCGCGATCCTCTTCCGCGACGGAGACGAGGTCGAGATCGGCAGCCGCAACACCAAGCCGATGCAGCGGTACTTCCCCGAGGTCGTCGAGTCGGCGCTCGCCCACCTGCCGGCTCGGTGCGTCGTCGACGGCGAGATCGTGGTGCCGGGTGCCGCGGGGGGACTCGACTTCGAGGCGCTGCAGGCGCGCGTGCACCCGGCGGCGTCCCGCGTGCAGCTGCTCGCACGCCAGACCCCCGCGCTCCTCGTCGTCTTCGACGTGCTGGCGTTGGGGGACGACGACCTCACTGGGCGCCCGTTCGCGGAGCGGCGCGCGATCCTCGACGACACGATCGGGTTCACGGGCTCGGTGTACCTGACCCCGTCGACCCACGACGAGGCTCTCGCGGGGGAGTGGTTCGCCCAGTACGAGGGCGCCGGGCTCGACGGGGTCGTCGCGAAGCGTCCCGGCGACCACTACCAGCCAGGCAAGCGCGTCATGGCGAAGATCAAGCACGAACGCACAGCCGACTGCGTCGTGGCGGGCTACCGTCCGCACGTCTCGGGCCGCGACGCGGTCGGGTCGCTGCTGCTCGGCCTCTGGACCGACGACGGGACGCTCGCCGCCGTCGGGGTCGCGGCGTCGTTCCCGATGGCGCGCCGCCGCGAGCTCGTCACCGAGCTGGCGCCGTACGTCAGCGGGCTCGAGGGCCATCCGTGGGGTCTCGACGCGACGGGCCGCACGCCGCGGGAGGGCGAGACGAGCCGGTGGAACGCCGGCAAGGACCTGTCCTTCGTGCCCCTGAGACCCGAGCTCGTGGTGGAGGTCGCCTACGACCACCTCGAAGGTGACAGGTTCCGCCACACCACACAGCTGCGCCGGTGGCGGCCCGACCGAGACCCGGCGTCGTGCACGTACGCCCAGCTCGAGGAGCCCGTCCGGTTCGCGCTGGCCGACGTCCTTGCCGCGCGCTGAGGCCGGACGGAGCTAGCGCTCGGCCGGCAGGGGAGCCGCAGCGCACCGGGAGCCAGACCGGGACCAGGAAGGTAAGGATGTGAGTTGGCGGCGGAGCAGGACGCGGTGAAGGTTCAATGGCGCGACGATCAGACCAGTCGCCGTGCCGGCCAGCGTCATCGACTGCTGGTGTGGGGTCGGTGCCTTGTGCTCACGCTGCGACCAGCCTGCCGACTGCCTCCGGTCGGGGCCGACGGGCCGGCATCACCCAGGAATGAGAGCGCCACGGTCGGGGTTGTCACGTATGATTGATCTGCACGGTCCCCTCCGGGGAGAGCGTGCGATTGAAAATTCAACATGGGGGTGATCGGTTTCGACGGTGATCGTCGAGCCAGGAGAAGCGGGCCGAGGACGCACGGTTATCTCGTTAACGATCCGCGCAAAACCAATAGGTGCCAATACAAACCGCACCGACTTCGCACTCGCCGCCTGAGCGAGTCCTGAAGTCCGTTAGCCCGAGTTTGCTCTCGCCTCGGTAGCTAGCGTCATCTAGAGAGCTTTACCTGCAACGTTCGCCGTCGGCGTCGTGGGGACATCTAGACGGCTGGGCCTGTCAGCAGCACGCTTGCTAGATTGTTGGGGCCGAGAAAAGCGCAGCAAGCTGCGCCCGGAGAAGTCCTGGTTCACTGTTATCGGACGCGGGTTCGATTCCCGCCACCTCCACCCCTCTGACCTGCTAAAACGCAAGTCTCGTTGACACAGGGATAGCCATCCGTTGACGCGGGTGGCTATTTTTGTGCCCATGACCGGTGTGCGGGAGCGTCGGCGAGCCGATGGAACACGGTCGTTCGCGGTGCTGTGGCGGGATCCCGAGACGGGCCTCCAGGCGTCGCTGACGTACGAGGACGAACGCGCGGCGCGCGTCGCCAAAGAGCTCATCGAGGTGGCGGGCGGGGCCCGGCGGACGCGCCGTCCGAACGGTCCCGTCGCGCTCGGCCGCGGAATGCGCGCCCCTGTGCAACCATCCCAGGGTGAACACCAGCGAGACCTCCGGCCCGCCGCGACGGCAGTCGACCTCAGCCC
>JAYTSH010000383.1:0-2951 GCA_043745755.1 Cellulomonas sp.
GCGATCAAGGGCGCCCGGCAGCGAGACGCTTGCGACCCTGAGATCTCGGCGCGCAGCCGGTCACTGGCTAACCGTGCGAACAGCGATGCGGCCGCGCCCTCATGCAGAGCGCGGCCGCATCGCAGCGTCAAGCGGGGCAGCAGACCGCTGCGACAGACTCTCGGTGGCGGGGTGTTCGCAGCGACCGCGCCCAATCCGTCAGGGTTTCGAGCTGGCTGCGCAGGTCTGTACGTGCTGGCGTGCCCAGCTGCTCGTGGCGTTCGCGGGCCGCGCGCAGGTAGTCCAGGTCGCGGTCTCTCTGACGTACCTGCTCGCGGTAGACGATGAGGTACAGGTCGGGGTGGATCATTCGTTCTCCTTCGATTTGCGCACGCGCTCGTGCGAGTCCTGCACGGTGATTCCGCCTGAGGCATCGACGACCGTCAATGGATCGATCTGCTGCCCATCGCCTCTACGAGATCCGCCGCGGCGTGCTGCACGCCGGCCGCCAGATCCTCCATGAGCCGGCAAGACGCCGAGACCGTCGCGCGCCCCCTCAAAGCCCTCGCCGACCCGGCGCGCCTGCGACTGCTGTCGATCATTGCCGCTCAAGAGGGCACCGCGGCGTGCGTGTGCGACCTCACCGAGCCCGTGGGACTGAGCCAGCCGACCGTCTCCCATCACATGAAGGTGCTCACCGATGCTGGGTTGGTCACCCGCGAGAAGCGTGGCGTGTGGGTCCACTACACGCTCGTGCCCGGCGCCGTCGAAGCGATCACTGGCCATCTCACCAGCCACCTGTCGCGCCCGAGACCGATGGACAGCACCACACCGTCCGTTTCGGTCGTCTGACTCGGTACGGGCGGTCTCGCTGCTGCGCCGGCGGACCGGTGGGGTCCGCGTCAGTCGCTGGATCAGGCCCAGTCTCTGACCCGATAGAGGAGAGCTCCGCGATGTTTGGTTCGGCTCCCTCGCTGGCTCCGCCGGGACGACAGTCGGCGACGTCGTGAACGCCCGCTGTAGCAGGGCGCACGCCGGTGTGCCCACCTAGGCGACCACTAGAGTGACGCACGTGAACAACCCAGTCGTCGCCGCGCTCGTGGGCGGGATGGCCCTGGCCGCAGTCGGGGTGGGCATCGCGATGGTTGGCCGACGCGGCAGGCAAGGACGACTGCCACGGCAGCACTGGGCGGGGATCCGGACACCGTCAACGATGCGCTCGGATGCTACCTGGCTGGAAGCCCATCGCTCCGGGGGGTTGCCGCTGGAGATTGCTGGATGGGCGACCGCCGCGCTCGGAGGCGCGTCCGCGCTTCTGTCGGCCACGGACCAAAGCTGGACGGCCGCACTTCCGATGACAGCAGTCGGCATCTTGCTGGTCGGTGCGATCGACGGAGGAGTCTGCGGGGTCCTGGCCGCGCGGCGCGTCCGATGACGACGCTCGAGGCCACGCAGGGGCTCGTTGGTTTCGAGGAGTGACTGCGTGGCCTCGGCGTACCGAGCCTGACCCCGTTCCGGGTGTTCTGCGGGCTCCGGTCATCCCTGGAGCGCGCAGCCGAGCTGCACGAGCTGACCTGGGACCAGGAGTCGCTCGACAACCCCGCTCTCGGTGCCCCGGACTATGTCGACTTCATGTTCGACCGGCAGTTCGTGATCCTCCTGCACCGAGAGCAGCCGTTGGTCATGGGCTGCCGGGATCCCGAGGCCCCGGACTCGACCGCCGGCCTCCACGCGCGCGACAACGTCGACTGATCCGCGCTGTTCTCCGTCCTGGCTCAGCCGAAGAGCCCACCCCGGTAGATCGCGTAGACGCCGTCGCCGACGGTGTGCACCCAACGACGGCCGGGCACCGCCTCCTCGCGCACGAGGGGCTCGACCCCGTCGGACTGGGCTGACCCGGGCGCACGACCGCGCGCACGTCAGCGACGTTGGGGACGAACCACGGCTTTGCGCACGCCCCGCGCGACGACTACGGTCATGAGGTCTGCGATCCGTGACGAGGAGGAAGGCCGGAACCGTGCGCACCTGCATGTCCGCCACTCCTGCCGCATCGTCGACCCGCCGGACCGTCGCCAGCTGTCGCTGTCTCTAGAGCGCTGGCTGCCTCTCCGGCGGCGCGCCCCCTGTGGGCCGCCCCTCTGCCAGCGCTCGCCCCGACTGGCACCTCCCCGGCATACCCGCGCCGGAGCGCGCGTTACAGCACGGGCGCCGCGCCCCACGCACCCCAGGCACCCCAGGCACCCCAGGCACCCGCGGGCCCACCCGACCCGCGACACCAGACAAGAGGACGACATGGCACGCATCTATGACGACGCGACCCAGCTGGTCGGCAACACGCCGCTGGTCCGCATCAACAAGCTGACCGAGGGCGTGGGCGCCACGATCGTCGGCAAGCTCGAGTTCTACAACCCGGCCAGCTCGGTCAAGGACCGCATCGGGGTCGCGATCGTGGACGCGGCGGAGGCATCCGGCGACCTCAAGCCGGGCGGGACGATCGTCGAGGCCACGAGCGGCAACACCGGCATCGCGCTGGCGTTCGTCGGCGCGGTGCGCGGGTACAAGGTGGTCCTGACGATGCCGGACTCGATGTCCAAGGAGCGCCGCGCGCTGCTGCGCGCCTATGGCGCCGAGCTCATCCTCACGCCGGGTGCCGCGGGCATGAAGGGCGCGGTCGACACGGCCAACGAGATCGCTGCCGAGCGCCCGGGTTCGATCCTCGCGCGCCAGTTCGCGAACGCCGCAAACCCGGAGATCCACCGCCGCACGACGGCGGAGGAGATCTGGGCCGACACGGACGGCAAGGTCGACATCCTGGTCGCGGGCATCGGCACCGGCGGGACGATCACCGGCGTCGGGCAAGTGCTCAAGGCACGCAAACCTGGCGTGCAGATCATCGCCGTCGAGCCCGCTGAGTCGCCGATCCTCAACGGCGGCGCGCCGGGACCCCACAAGATCCAGGGCCTCGGCCCGAA
>JAYTSH010000384.1:0-3958 GCA_043745755.1 Cellulomonas sp.
GCTCGGCGCGTACCGCGACCGCGTCCCCGACCTCGACGACCCGGCGCAGCGCGTCGTGTTCGGGACGAGCGGGCACCGTGGGTCGAGCCTCGACGGCGCGTTCAACGAGGCGCACATCGTGGCGATCACTGCCGCGATCATCGAGTACCGCCGCTCGCAGGGCACCGACGGTCCGCTGTTCATCGGTCGGGACACCCACGCGCTGTCGCTGCCCGCCTGGGAGACCGCACTCGAGGTGCTCGCCGCCGCAGGCGTCCAGGTCGCGATCGACGCCCGCGACTCGTACACGCCGACTCCGGCCGTCTCGCACGCGATCCTGCTGCACAACGGCGCGACGAGCGCCGAGGGTGTCCGCACGCACGTCGAGGGCGCTGCCGCGGGCGCGTTGACGGGCCTGGCGGACGGCATCGTCGTGACCCCGTCGCACAACCCGCCGCGCGACGGCGGATTCAAGTACAACCCGCCGCACGGCGGACCGGCCGACTCCGACGCGACCGGGTGGATCGCCGCCCGCGCGAACGAGCTGCTGCGCACCGGCGTCGGACAGGTCCGCCGCGTCTCGCTGGCGCAGGCCCTCGCTACGGACACGACGCACCGCCACGACTTCATGGCGGCCTACGTCGACGACCTCGCGAACGTCATCGACATGGACGCGATCCGCGAGGCGGGCGTGCGGATCGGCGCCGACCCGCTGGGTGGCGCGTCGGTCGAGTACTGGGCCGCGATCGGCGAGCGGTACGGCCTCGACCTGACGGTTGTGAACCCGCGGGTCGACCCGCAGTTCTCGTTCATGACGCTCGACTGGGACGGCAAGATCCGGATGGACTGCTCGTCGCCGTCCGCCATGGCCTCGCTCGTCACCGCGATGGGCGAGAACGCCCCGTACGACATCGCGACGGGCAACGACGCGGACTCTGACCGCCACGGCATCGTCACGCCCGACGCGGGCCTCATGAACCCCAACCACTACCTCGCGGTCGCCATCCGGTACCTGTACTCGGGGGCCCGCCCGGGCTGGCCCGCGGACGCCGCGATCGGCAAGACCCTCGTGTCGTCGTCGCTCATCGACCGGGTCGCGGCGTCGCTCGGCAGGCGCCTCCTCGAGGTGCCGGTCGGCTTCAAGTGGTTCGTGCCGGGCCTGCTCGACGGCTCGGTCGGGTTCGGCGGCGAGGAGTCCGCCGGCGCGTCGTTCCTGCGCAAGGACGGCACCGTCTGGACCACGGACAAGGACGGGATCATCCTCGCGCTGCTCGCCTCGGAGATCCTCGCGAAGACCGGGCGGTCCCCGTCGCAGCACCACGCCGACCTCGTCGCCCAGTTCGGGGAGTCCTGGTACGCGCGGGTCGACGCCCCGGCGACCCTCGAGCAGAAGTCCACGCTCGGCAAGCTGTCGCCCGAGCAGGTCACGGCCACCACGCTCGCGGGCGAGGACATCACCGCGAAGCTGACCGCAGCGCCCGGCAACGGCGCGGCGATCGGCGGGCTCAAGGTCACCACCGAGAACGCGTGGTTCGCCGCCAGGCCGTCCGGGACCGAGAACGTGTACAAGATCTACGCGGAGTCGTTCATCAGCCCTGAGCACCTTGCCGAGGTGCAGGTCGCCGCGAAGGACGTCGTGTCGGACGCGCTCGGCTGACCGCGCCCTCCTGACCGGTCGCGGCGTCGGTCGGTCAGGGTCGGCCGTGGCCTCAGCCGGCGGTGCCCTCAGCCGGCCAGGTCCGGAGCGGGCCGGACGAGGTCCTGGTACTCCGGGTGCCGCGCGACGTACGCGCGGATGAACGGGCACAGCGGGACGACGTGGCGCCCAGACGCCCGGACCTGGTCGACCGCGCTGCGCGCGAGCGCCGACCCGACGGCGTTGTCGGTCACTGTGAGCTCGTCCATGTCCCGATCATGTGGGACCGCGGCGCGCTCGGCCAGCCCGCGCGCAGTGACAGACTGGGGCCGTGTTCCGGCCATATCGCACCCTCCTCGCCCGGCCGGGCGCACTGGCCTTCTCCGCGTCGGGGCTTCTCGCCCGCCTGCCGATGTCGATGGCGGGCATCGGGATCGTGCTCGTCGTCGTGGCGAGGTACAACTCGTATGCCCTGGCCGGTCGCGTCTCGGCGGCGTACGTCCTGACCCAGGCGCTCTGCTCCCCGCGGCTCGCCCGCCTCGTCGACCGGCACGGCCAGGCGCGCGTCATGCGCCCGGCGATCGCGGTGACCTCCCTCGGGATCGCGGCTCTCGCGGTCACGGCGACCCTGCGGCTGCCCGCCGGCTGGCTGTACGTCGCGGCGGTCGTCACCGGCGCGACGATGGGATCGTTCGGGTCGCTCGTGCGGGCTCGGTGGTCGCACGTCGTGCACACGCCACGTGAGCTGCACACGGCGTACTCGCTCGAGTCGGCGCTGGACGAGCTCGTGTTCGTCGTCGGGCCCGTCCTGGCCACCACCCTCGCGGCGAGCGTGTCACCCGCCGCCGCGCTGGTCGTCTCGGTCGCAGGGCTGGTCGTCGGCGGGTACTGGTTCCTCGGCCAGCACGCCACGCAGCCCCCGCACGTCACTCGCCCGGCCGGCGCGGCCCGGACCCGGTCCGTCATGCGGTCGGGCGGCATGGTCGTCCTCGCGTTCGTGTTCGCCGCCGTCGGTGCGATCTTCGGGGCGACGGACGTCGCGACCGTCGCGTTCGCGGGCGAGCACGGTCACCCCGAGCTGGCCGGTGTGGTCCTTGCAGTGTTCGCGCTCGGGTCGATGATCGCTGGGCTCCTGTACGGGGCGCGCCACTGGACCGCGCCGCTGTGGCGCCGGTTCGCGCTCGGGACGGTTGCGCTGGCGCTCGGCGCATCCCTGTTCGTGCTGGTCACGTCGATGGCGATGCTCGCCGGAGTCATGTTCGTCGCGGGCTTCGCGATCGCGCCCACGATCATCAACGGCAACAGCCTGGTTCGTAGCTTCGTGCCTCGGGAGCGGCTGACCGAGGGACTCGCCCTGGTCGGCACGATGCTCGGCGTCGGTGTCTCGTTCGGCGCGTCGATCGCGGGTCTCGCGATCGACGCGAACGGCTCGCGTGGCGGCTACCTCGTCGTCGTCGTCGCCGCCCTCGCGGTCCTCGCGGCGACCGCGGCCGCGCTGGGGACGCTGCGCTCCGCGGCCTCGGAGCTCAGGTTCAGCGACGAGCCTGTGACGGTGCCGCCTCGCGCGGCCGGCCCGACGGCGGCGGACCTGCTGACGGCCGACGCGCTGGCGGTGGACCAGCGGTGACCGGGCCCGACGTCGTCCCCGAGCAGACGGTCCGTGACCTCGCCGCCGTGCTGCGCCCGCTCGGGCCGGTCGACCGCGTCGAGCTCCTCACCGGCGGCATGTTCGCCACGACGTATCGGGCGACCCTCAGCGACGGGACGCGGGTCGTGGTCAAGACCGCACCGACCGACACCGATCGGCTGCTGCGCTACGAGCACGACCTGCTGCGCACCGAGGCGGCCGTGTACGCGCTCGCGGCGGACCGCCCGGACCTGCTGATGCCGTGCGTGCTGCTCACGGACCTGAGCCGCACGGTGCTCCCGAGCGACGTGCTCGTCGTGAGCCACCTCGACGGCGTACCGCTCGTCGATGCCGGCGAGCTCGAGCCCGCCGTCACGGACAGGGTCCAGCGTGAGCTCGGGGCGTTCATGGCCCGGTTGCACACGGTGCACGGCGAGCGGTTCGGCTACCCGAACCTCGACGCGGGTCTGCACGCGGCGACGTGGACCGAGGCGTTCGAGTCCATGGTCGAGGCGTTGCTCCTGGACGCCGGTCGGTGGGGCACGCCGCTGCCGTCCGATGAGATCCGGACGGCGCTCGTCCGGCACCGTCCGGCGCTCGACGACGTCCGGGTGCCGGCCCTCGTCCACACCGACCTGTGGGCCGGCAACCTGTTCGTCGACCCGCCGACCGGCGCGCTCCTCGGCGTCATCGACACCGAACGGTCGGTGTGGGGC
>JAYTSH010000385.1:0-2401 GCA_043745755.1 Cellulomonas sp.
GGTGTACGGGTCGACGATGTGGAAGTTGATGTTGAGCGTCTTCTCGACGCGGAACGGGTCGAGGTACGCCGTAGCGATGTCAGGGATGAGCTTCATGTCAGACTCGTGGATCGCCTGGAAGCCGCGGATCGACGAGCCGTCGAACATCTGGCCTTCGGTGAAGAAGTCCAGGTCCAGCGAGTACGCGGGAACGTTGAAGTGCTGCATCACGCCGGGAAGGTCGCAGAACCTCACGTCGACGAACTTGATGTCCTCGGCCTTGATGTAGGCCAGGACTTCCTCGGGCTTGCTGAACATCCGCTGCTCCTCGGTTCGATGTGCCCTGATCGGGCGACTTGAGGTTAGGCCCGGACGGTTTCCCGGTCGTGTACCGAATGTTTCGGCGGTGTTACGTCGCGCTTTCCCGTGTCACGGTCTGTCGATCGGGAGGCGCCTGCGACCGGGAGCAGTGTCCGGGCGGACCCGCTCTCGCTCGTTAGGGTAGCGGGGTGGAGATGCGAGCGAGCATGGATGGCTGGCTCGACGGTCCCCCCGCGGGCGCGATGGGGGAGAACGGGACGTCACGCGGTTCACGGCTCGGTCTCCCGCCGGCAGGATCCGCTTCCCTTGCGCCGCTCGGCCGCCGGCTGTTCGCCCTGGTCGTCGACTGGGCCGCATGCCTCGCGATCTCTGCGGCGTTCTTCCGCGGTGACGCGATGGCGACCCTCGGGGTCTTCGCTGTCGAGAACGTCGTCCTCGTGGGGACCCTCGGGACAACGGTCGGCCACCGGCTGCTGGGCCTTCGTGTCGTCCGGGTGGTCCGAGCGGTCGCCGAACCGGCAGGGCCGGCTGGATCGGCCGGAGCAGCTGTCCCGCCAGGTCTGGTTGCGGGTGCAGTCCGCGCCGTGCTCTTGTGCCTCGTCGTCCCGGCAGTCGTGTGGGACGCTGACGGCCGCGGCATGCACGACCGGCTCGCCGGCACTGTGCTGGTCCGCCGCTAGCCCAGCGGCCTCAGGCGGGCGCGAGCCACTCGATCGAGCAGCGCCAGTAGAGCCGTGATCGGAACGTGCTCCCGGGCAGGGTGCGTGCCGCCGCGGCTCGCACGTCGTCGTAGGTCTCCGGGCGCCATGGGATGCAGCTCGATCCACCTCGACCGTGGTCGGGCCGTCATCGGCCGCGCATGCCCTTGCGGTCCGGACGGGCTCGCATGGGGTCGACACCTTTGGGGACCGGAAGCCGGATGGCACCGAGCGCGGTGAGCCGCTTGCTGACCTCGGCGACCTCCTGCTTGGTCAGTGTCGGCTTGAGCCGCTGGACGGCGCGCGGGAGCTTGCGCAGCGGCACCTGGCCCTCGCCGTCGCCAGCCTGGATGATCGTGATCGGCGCCCCGGACACGACACGTGCGGTGCGCTTGCGCTCGGACTCGAGCAGCTTGCCGATGCGGCTCGGCGGCCCCTCGCTGACGAGCACGACGCCTGCGCGGCCGACGCCGCGGAACACGAGGTCCTGCGTGCGGGGATCGACAGCGACCGGCTCCTCCGCGAAGGTCCAGCCGCGCCGGATCGTGCCGAGGGCGGCCCGGGCGGCGCCCGGCTGTCCCTCGATCTGCGCGTAGGCAGCCGTCTCGGCCCGGCGCGCGAGGATGAACATGCTCGCCAGCACCGCGAACGGGAGGCTGAGCAGCAGCATGTACAGCCACCGGTCGATGATCAGGCCGATGATGAGCCCGACCGTCAGGATGCCAACGATGGCGCCGAGAACGAACCACGTGACCGCCGGGTCCGTCTTGCGGGTCATCGTGTACGCCTGCCACACCTGGTGGTACCACCGGGACTTCTTCACCTTGGGCGGCGAGGCGGGGGAGGGAGTGCTCTGACGGGCCATGAGCCGGAAGTCTACCGATCGCGGAGAGTCGTCGCGCCTACCTCGCGAGGAGGCTCGACGCCTCCTGACGTGAGCTCCGGGGCTCACCGAGATGTGCGAGGTTCGCCGGGATCTCCTCGCCGCGGCGGACCATCGCCTGACCCCATAGTCGACCGGCGCGGTACGACGAGCGGACGAGCGGCCCGGCCATCACGCCGAGGAACCCGATGCGCTCCGCCTCCTGGGACAGCTCGACGAACTCCTCAGGCCTGACCCAGCGGTCGACGGGGTGGTGACGGACGGACGGGCGCAGGTACTGCGTGATGGTCAGCAGGTCGCAGCCGGCGTCGTGGAGCGCGTGCAGCGCCTCGACCACCTCGTCGTTCGTCTCGCCCATCCCGAGGATGAGGTTGGACTTCGTGACGAGTCCCGCCGCGCGTGCGGCCGCAAGCACCGACAGCGAACGGTCGTAGCGGAAGCCGGGCCGGATCTGCTTGAAGATCCGCGGCACGGTCTCCAGGTTGTGACCGAGGACCTCAGGGCGCGAGCTGAAGACCTC
>JAYTSH010000386.1:0-13987 GCA_043745755.1 Cellulomonas sp.
CAGCACCACCGAGACGACTCCGGGGCGCACCACGGCGTCGCCGGCTGCGAACCGGTCCATCAGAGCTTCTCCCCCAGCAGCTCGAGGTCGTGGTCGACCATCCGCGCGACGAGCTCGTCGAACTCGACCGTCCGCTGCCAACCCAGCTCGGTCTGTGCGCGGGACGGGTCGCCGACGAGTTCCGGGGCATCAGTCGGTCGGATGAACGCCTGGTCGACCTCGATGTGCGCACGCCAGTCGTCGCCGACCCCGGCCCGGCGCAGCGCCGCCTCCGCGAAGTCCGCGACCGAGTGCGTCACACCGGTGGCGACGACGTAGTCGTCCGGCGTCGTGTGCCGGGCGGCCCGCATCATCGCGTCGACGTAGTCCGGAGCCCAGCCCCAGTCGCGGCGCGCATCGAGGTTGCCGAGCGGGATGACTCCGGAGCCTTCGACCCCGATCCGCGCGGCTGCCGCCGTGATCTTGCGGGTCACGAAGGTGGTGGGACGCAGCGGTGACTCGTGGTTGAACAAGATGCACGTCGCCGCGTGCAGTCCGCGCACGCGGTACAGGCCCACCATGTGGTGCGCGAACGCCTTGGTCGCCCCGTACGGGGACACCGGGCGAATCGGGGTGCGCTCGTCCTGCGGGGAGCGCTCCGGGGCACCGAAGATCTCCGCGCTGGACGCCTGCAGGAACCGGACCGGCGTACCACGACGCTCCTGCAGTCGCCAGGAGGCATCCAGCAGAGCGGCGACCGCGACCCCGCTCAGCTGGGCCGTGAGGGCGGGCTCCGCCCAGGACTGCGCCACCGAGCTGATACCGGCCAGGTTGTAGACCTCGTCGGGCTCGACAGTGTCCACGAGCGTCGCCAGGCCGACGACATCGGCCAGGTCGCCCAGGTGCAGCTTCACGTCCGGGTGGGCACGTCGCACCGCATCGGTCATCGGGTCACCGTCACGAACCAGTCCGTGCACCTCGGCGCCCTCGGACTCGAGCCTGTTGACGAGGTAGGTGCCGTCCTGTCCGGTGACGCCTGTCACGAGCACTCGCGTCACGCGGTTCACCGTCCGTTCAGCGCCCGCTGTTCAGCGAGGTCGTTGTCGACCATCATCGTGACCAGGGTCTCGAATCTGACCGACGGCTTCCAGCCGAGCACGTCGGCGGCCTTCGACGCGTCGCCGATGAGCAGCTGGACCTCGGCGGGGCGCATGAAGCGCGGGTCCTGCGAGATCAGCGGTGCCCAGTCGTCGATGCCGACGTGCCGGAACGCGACGTCGAGCAGGTCGCGGATGGAGTGCGTCTCACCTGTCGCCACGACGTAGTCGTCAGCCTCGTCCTGCTGCAGCATCCGCCACATCGCGTCGACGTAGTCCCCCGCGAAACCCCAGTCGCGCTTGGCGTCGAGGTTGCCGAGAGTCAGGCCGTCCTGGATGCCGAGCGCGATGCGCGCAACAGCCTGGCTGACCTTGCGGGTGACGAACTCCGGCCCCCGGCGCGGGGACTCGTGGTTGAACAGGATCCCGGAGGACGCGTGCATCCCGTAGGACTCGCGGTAGTTGATCGTCATGTAGTGACCGAAGACCTTGGCGACCCCGTACGGCGAGCGGGGCCACAGCAGCGTCGACTCGCGCTGCGGGACCTCCTGCACCTTGCCGAACATCTCTGAGCTCGATGCCTGGTAGAACCTGATCCCGCTGAGGTCGTCACCGGCGTGCAGCCGGATCGCCTCCAAGATGTTGAGCACACCCTTGCCGGTCACGTCGGTCGTCAGGTGCGCGTTCTCCCAGGAGTACGCCACGAACGAGATCGCGCCGAGGTTGTAGACCTCGTCGGGCTGCGACACCTTGAGCGCACGCAGCAGGCTCGAGAGGTCGGTGAGGTCGCCGGTCACAAGCTTGACCTCGGGGACGGTCCGTCGCACCAGGTCGAGCTTGGGGTTGTTCTGACCGCGGATGAGTCCGTAGACCTCGTACCCCTTCGACAGGAGCAGCTCACTCAGGTAGAGGCCGTCTTGGCCGGTGATTCCGGTGATCAGTGCGCGGGGCATGGCTCTCGACTTTTCGTTCGTGGATGGGTGGGGCTGGCACGAGCATAGCCACACGCCAACCGCCACCGAGGGCGTAACGGTGACTCGCCGGAACGTGCCGCCCACGGATCGGAGCCGATTTCGGGACCTTATGATGACTCGGTGAGCTCGCCTTTCGTGTCATACGCCCAGAACGCGGAAGATGTCGTCCTCCGCCGTGCACTGCACTCGCTGCCGTCGGGGAGGTACCTGGAGGTCGGTGCCAACGACCCCACGATCGACTCGATCACCCGATCGTTCTACGACGAGGGCTGGTCCGGTATCACCGTCGAGCCGATGGCCGACCTCGCCGCTGCCCACCGCGCGCAGCGGCCGCGGGACCGCCAGGTCGAGGCGGTCGCGGGGCGTCCCGGGGTCCAGCGCGCAATCCTGCACGAGGTCGACGGGACCGGTCTGTCAACTCTCGACGACGAGCTGCGTGACCGGCACGCCCAGGCCGGGTTCGCGACGCACGATGTCGACGTACCGTCGTTCACCGTCGACCAGCTCTTGGAGCGCGAGGACCCGGCCGACCTGCACTTCGTCGTCATCGACACCGAAGGCTCGGAACCGGACGTGCTGGCCGGTTTCGACCTGCGCCGGTGGCGACCGTGGGTGCTGGTCATCGAGGCCACAGCCCCCAACTCCAACGAGCAGACGCACGCCGCCTGGGAGCCGGGGGTACTCGCCAGCGGGTACCAGTTCTGCCTGTTCGACGGGCTGTCGCGGTTCTACGTCGCCGACGAGCACTCCGCCCGGCTCGCACCGCTGCTCGCGGCCCCGGCCAATGTGCTCGACGACTACATCGACCACCGGGAGCTCGCGCGTCTACGACGAATCGAGGCCCTCACCGACGAGGTCATCCGCTGGCGGTCGGCCGCACTCACCCGGTGGGCAAGCGCCGTGGCCCGGGTGGTGCCCACGGTCGACGACGCGCGGGCCCTCCAGCTGGAGGCCGAGCTGGTCGCCGTGCGCCGGACGCTGTCGTGGCGCGTGACCCGGCCGCTGCGCCTCGTGCGGCGGGTGCTGGCGCGTTGAGCTCCGCCGTCGAGATGCTCCAGGTCGAGGCTGCGGCCCGCCACGAGCGCGCTCTCGCCGGGCGACTGCGGGTCTGTGCCGAGACCGTGCTCACAGCTGTGCCACCCGTCGAGGCCGACAGCGGCCGGGACGCCTCGGTATGCCTCGCCGCGCTCGTCGACGAGCTCTCGTCGAACCGTGCCGAGTCCCTCGCCTGGCTGCTGCTGACGACTGTGGCGGGTGCCTACCCGAGCGCCGACGACGTGCACGCGCTGCGCCGCCACGCCGAGCTCTCGTCACCGTTGGAGCTGACGCTTGCGCTGCTCGACACCGCTGCCAGGCTCGCAGCCCTCCACGGAACGGCCGACTGCGTGATGTCGATCGTCTCGGGTGTCGTCGTCGACGTCGACTCCTGCGCGCGTTCGGCGTTCCACAACGGGATCCAGCGGATCGCCCGCGGTTCCGTGACGAGCTGGCGCCGGAAGCATGACCTCACTCTGGTCGCCTGGACCGACAGCGCCGGTATCACCCGTGCGCTCGACCGTGCCGAGGAGCTCCGCGCTGCGCACTGGGGTGAGGGGTTGGACGCCGAGGACCATGCCGAGCCTGCGGGTGGCTCCGTTCGGCCGCATCTCGTCGTCCCGTGGCACGCGACCCTGGTGCTCGTCGAGGTCCCGCTCGCAGACCGCTGCCCGGGCCTGGCGGCGCTCGCCGAGCTGTCCGGGACAGCCGTCGTGGCCATCGGCTACGACGCCATCCCCGTCGTCAGCGCCGACCTGCGCCCGTTCGGTGAACCCAACGCCTTCACCAGCTATCTCACGGTCATCAAGCACGCGACGCACGTGGCCGGTATCAGCACCTCGGCAACCGCTGAGTTCGACGGTTTCCGCGAGGCTCTCGCCAGCCAGGGCCTGAAGGGTCCCAAGGTCGCCGAGCTGCTGCTGCCGACTTCGGTCCCTGACGTCCCCGCCGGGTACGCGCGCCACTCACCAGCCCGTCCGAAGGTGCTGAGCGTCGGCCGGCTCGAACCCCACAAGAACCACGGTGCCCTGCTGCACGCAGCCGAGCGGCTCTGGCGCGAGGGCGTCGACTTCGAGCTGGAGCTCATCGGTGGCCCCGGCTGGGACATCACGCTCGTCGAACATCAGCTCGACCGCCTCATCCGGCAGGGTCGGCCGGTGGTGTGGCGCGGTACGGTCAGCGACCCCGACCTGTGGCGGTCGATTCGCGACGCGTCGTTCACGGTGTTCATCTCGCTGCACGAGGGCTTCGGGCTGCCGGTGGCCGAGTCGCTCGCCTGCGGTACCCCGGTCATGACGACGCGGTACGGCAGTCAGGGCGAGATCGCCCAGACGGGCGGGTGCCTGACGGTCGATCCCCGGGACGACGAGGACGTGCTGCGGGTGCTGCGGATCATGGTCACAAGCGCTGAGACCCGCCAGCGGCTGCGCGCCGAGGCCGCCGCGCGGCCGACCCGCGGCTGGCAGGACTACACCGACGCGCTGTGGGACCTGCTGATCACCTCGGCGGGACCGTCATGAGGGCCGTACGCACAGCAAGTGCGATTGACGTCGCCCTGCGCAAGAGCGGGATGACCGCGGAGCGGTGGCACGAACGCCTGGCTCTCGTCGTCGGGACCCTGTCGCCGAGCTCGGTACCCGGTCACGGCGGCGAACCGGCGCTGCGCGCCGCGACGCTGCGAGTCTTGGCCGACGTCGACTCCGAATCCGTCTGGTTCACGATCGCTGTGCTGTCGGGCCGGTTGCCGACCGCCGACTGCGTCGTGCAGGCACGCCGTGCGAGCCAGCTCGACGGGCCGACGCGCGTGCTGGTCGCCGCCCTGCGCACCGTCACCCCGGCGTCCTCGACCCGTACCGTCCACATCACGTCCGACGCCACAGTCGTCGACCTTGGTGACCTCGTGACGTCTCCGCTGGGTACCGGCATCCAGCGGGTCGCCCGGAACGTCACCCAGGAGTGGGACAGCACCCGCGAGTTCGAGGTCGTCGGCTGGACCGACGAGATGGACGCGATGACACCGGTCGCCTGCGCCGAGCGAGAACGGGTGCTGGCCGGGCTGGCACCCGCCGACAGCCCGGAGCCGCCGGTGACCGGATCGGTCGACGTCGTCGTGCCCTGGCACTGCACCTACGTGCTTCCCGAGCTCGCCATCCAGCCGCGCCGCTGTGCCGCCCTCCAAGCGATGGCCACGTTCACGGCCACCCGCTGCGGTGTCATCGGGTTCGACTGCGTCCCGCTCACGTCATCGGAGACGACCGCGGCGGGGTTCGCCGCCGTGTTCGCCCTCAACCTCGCGGCCGTCGCCCAGTTCGATGTCGTCGCCGCCATATCGCAGGCAGCTGCGATGGAGTACCGCGGCTGGCGGCGGATGCTCGAGGGTGCCGGACTCGACGGTCCGCACGTCACCGCGATCGACCTGCCTGCGCACGCCCCCGCGCCCACCGATGACGACCTCGCCGAGGCACGCTCCCGGCTGCTGGTCGCCGACCTGCCGATGATCGTCTGCGTTGGAAGCCACGAACCGCGCAAGAACCACCTCGCCGTGCTGCACGCCGCGGAGATCCTGTGGCGGCGCGGTCGGCGCTTCAGCCTGACCTTCATCGGCGGAGCCTCCTGGGGCAGCGATCAGTTCCTGCGCCGGCTCGGGGAGCTGCAAGGTGCCGGACGGCCCGTCGAGTCGATCAGCAAGCTCCCGGACCGGCTGCTGTGGGCGGCCTACCGGCTCGCCCGGTGCACTGTGTTCCCATCGCTCAACGAGGGTTTCGGGCTCCCGGTCGCGGAGTCGCTCGCTGCCGGGACCCCCGTCATCACCTCGTCCGCTGGCAGCATGCTCGACATCGCCGCAGGCGGCGGGGCGATCACCGTCGACCCCCGTGATGACGCGGCACTCACCCGCGCGCTCGACATGCTCGTGACCGACGACACCCGGCTCGCCGGGCTGCGTGCCGAGTCGCGGCTGCGGTCGCCCACGAGCTGGTCCACGTACGCGGACGAGCTCTGGGCCACATTCCACGCCGACGGCGCGACCGTCGTCGCGGGTGACCCGACGATCCCGACCGGCGGCCGGTGAACGGCAGGTAGGCTGATCGAGCCGTTCGAGCCCGCACGTTCGCGGGCTCACTGAGATCAGGAGAACGATGGCTTACGCACGCGAAGAACGCGAGTCCGCTCTCGCTGCGGAGCCTCTCCGGGACGCCGGCCCACGACCGGGCTTCCTCAGTGGGACCGTCCAGTCGATCCGCGACATCGTCTCCCACTCCGAGCTCCTCGACCTGCTGGTCAAGCGGGAGATCAAGGCCCGGTACAAGGACAGCGTGCTCGGGTTCTTCTGGAGCCTCGCGCGTCCGCTCACGATGCTCCTCGTGTACTGGGTGGCCATCGGGAAGTTCCTCGGGGCTGCCGCGTCGACCCCCGAGTTCGCGATCTTCATCTTCACCGGGCTGACCGCCTGGCAGCTGTTCAGCGACATCGTCATCGGCGGCACCGGCTCGATCGTCGGGAACGCCGGGCTGATCAAGAAGGTCTACATCCCGCGCGAGGTCTTCCCGCTCAGCGTCGTCGGCTCAGCGCTGTTCAACTTCGCGATCCAGCTCGGGATCCTGATCGCCTTCACCGGCATCCGGCACCAGTTCCCGACCGGGGCCCGCTGGGGGTACTTCGTCCTTGCGCTCATCGTCACGATCGTGTTCTCGACGGCACTGGCGCTGATCATGTCCGCGATCAACGTCTATCTGCGCGATGTGCAGTACCTCGTCGAGATCATGCTCATGATCCTGCTTTGGGCCTCGCCGATCGTCTACTCGTGGTCGCTCGTGCACGGCAAGATCTCGGCGACCCTGGAGTCGGTCTACCTGGCCAACCCGATGACTCAGGTCGTCCTGGCGTTCCAGCGGGCGTTCTGGGTCGCCGGTGACGCGCCTTTGGTGGACGCGGCCAACAATCCGTATCGCGACGCCGCCGGCAAGGCGCTGCAGCGCTACCCCGACTACATGGCGCAGAGCCTGTTCGTGACGCTTGCGCTCTCCCTCGTCCTGCTGTGGCTGAGCCAGCGGATCTTCGCCCGCCTGCAGAGCAACTTCGCCCAGGAGCTGTGATGAGCACCACCGTGATCCGCGTGACCGACATCTCGAAGCGCTTCGTCATCCGCAAGGACAAGTCGCTCAAGGAACGGCTCGTCAACTCACGGCGGTCCAACCAGCACAAGGACGACTTCTACGCGTTGCGCGACATCAGCCTGGACATCGAGTCCGGTTCCACGGTCGGGCTGATCGGCCCCAACGGCTCGGGGAAGAGCACACTGCTGAAGATGATCGGCGGCATCCTGCAGCCGACGTCCGGGTCCGTCCAGCTCCGCGGCCGGCTCGCAGCCCTGCTGGAGCTCGGGGCGGGGTTCCACCCGGACCTGACCGGTCGCGAGAACGTCTACCTGAACGCGTCGATCTTGGGACTCTCCCGCGAGCAGACCGCTCGGCACTTCGAGGCCATCGTCGACTTCTCAGGTATCGAGAGGTTCATCGATACCCAGGTCAAGTTCTACTCCTCGGGCATGTATGTCCGGCTGGCCTTCGCCGTGGCCGTGCACGTCGACCCGGACATCCTGCTGGTCGACGAGGTGCTCGCCGTCGGCGACGAGCCGTTCCAGCGCAAGTGCATGGACCGCATCCGCGGGTTCCAGAGCGAAGGCCGCACCATCGTGCTGGTCACGCACTCCCTCGACCAGGTCGCCGAGCTGTGCGACCGTGCCGTCGTGCTCGACCACGGCCTGATGATCGCCGACGGGGCTCCCCGGGAGGCACTGCGCGTCCTGCGCACCGAGTTCGACATCGCGCGTGCCGAGGAGATCGAGCGGCTGCAGGGCCACGCAGCGGTGATGGCACCCGAGGAGCGACCGCGTGCCGAGATCATGGGCGTCGAGGTTCGCCAGGGCGACCACCAGGTCGCCTCGGTGCGCGCCGGCGAGCCGATCACTGTTCGCGTCGCCGTCAAGGCGCACGAGCGGTTGACCGACTGGATCCTCGGGTTCGGTATCGAGACGGCCGTCGGGCAGAGCATCTACGGCACGAACAGCAAGCTGCTCGGGGTCGAGCTCGCACCCCTGCTGGGCGAGACGACATTTGACTTCGAGATCCCCGCCGCACAGGTCGGCGAGGGCACCTACACGCTGCACGCGGCGATCGCGAGCCAGACCGGCGCCGAGGTGCACCGCTTACGGGAAGCAGCCAGGCTGGCGGTCACGGCAGACGGCCACGAGACCGGATTCGTGCACCTCAACACCACGCTGGTCGCCGCGCGAGGCTGAGCGCCGGCCGGGGACCGGGGCCTACAGCCCGTTCACCGGGTCTGTGCCCGGTTGAAGTACTCCACGCTGCGCCCGATCTGCACGGGCAGGATGAAATCACCATTCCCGGCCATCATCGGCTTGTAGGTCGCGATCCCGGTCGGGTCCGCCGCTCGGCCGAGCATCAGCTGGTAGTACTCATCGAGCCGGATCAGCGCCGCTTCGTCGGACACGACGATCGCCCGGGCGACTGCCTGCCGCCCGTGTGCCAAGGCCTCGGCTGCCCACGAGGCACGCTCCGACGGTCCGGCGGACCGCCCCAGGATCCCGCGGTAGACACCGTCGACCCAGGTGCCGAGGTCCTGGTGGCCGAGCACGTCGAAGCCCTCCTCGGAGGCGTAGACCTGCACCTGGAGCTCCGGGACGGACATCCCCTGCAGCATGAGGTTGACCCAGGTCTGGGTGCCCACCGGATCGGGCTCGCGACCCAGCGCCGTGCGGTACTGCCGTTGGACGAACGTATAGAGCCGCTCGTTGGACATCACGATGCCGTTGGCGACCGGGGCGGTGTCTCCTGTTGCCATCACCATCGTGGTCCAGGTCGCCTGGCCCGTCGGGTCGGGCAATCGCCCGAGGATGTCCTGGTAGAGCGCCTTGACCAGCGCGGTGGCCTGCGCCTGGGTCACGCCGGAGATGGAGAACCAGTCACTCCTGAGCCCGAGCGCGGTGCGCACCTGGCCGCCCGTGAACGAGTAGTTCTGACCGTTGGTTCCGCGCACCCCGACTGTCAGCACACGTCCGCCCTCGGCGCCCAGGCCGTTGCGTGCAGTGACCGCTATCGAAGCGATGGGACCGGTACCCAGGGCCGCGGCCACGGCGGACTGGGTGAGGGTCGCGTTCCAGGTGCTGTTCGGGTTCTTGCCGGTCGCGTCACCCTCGTCGATGACCGCCGGGAACGCACCGCCGGCGGTATACCCGCCGGTCGAGGAGCTGAACTCCGTCCGGGCGACGCCGCCGTCACCCTTGCGCATCACTTGACCGGAGGTCAGCGCGACCGCCTGGTCGGTCGCCCCCTGCTCGACCCACGTGACAGTCCCGTTCGACGCGCGCCAGTACGCTCCCGCATACACCTGGCAGGCGATGGTGTCGCAGGTGAGGGCGCCGCTCGGCCGGGCACCGGAGGCGAGCGCATAGCTGCGGGCGGCCACGGCCTGCGCCTTGAGCGCCTCAATCCCGTTGGGTGCGGACGCCCATGACGCCGACGACTCGCTCGGCACGACACTGCGCAGGTAGTCCTCGCTGCCGACCAGGTTGACGGTGGCCTGCGTACCGCCGGTTCCGACGACCTGGAACCCACCGCGGTAGGCGGTCGTCTTGCCGACCTCGCAGAGCTGCACGAGGTTCCCGGCCGATGATGGATCGGCGGCGCTGCGGACGGTCAGCCCTGACCCCTGGACGGTCCACAGGTTCCACGGTCCGGCGCAGGAGGGCCCTGCGAACACCTGCAAGCTGCCGTTGCTCGCGTCGCGACGCACGAGCAGCGCCGCAGACGGCGCCCCGGCACCGTTCATCGTGAGCGCCGCTCCGGTGAGGATCGTGTCCGCGCCGCCGACGCGCAGGATCTCGATACCGATCTCAGGGTTGCCGGCGTCGCCAGCCAGCGCCGTACCGCCGTAGTAGTGCGTGAGGATCTGCGCATAGCCCCAGCCGCGGTCGACGGCATAGCCATACGCACCGTATTGACCCATCCCCCGTCCGTGGCCCCAGCCATGCCCGACGAAGGTCAGCGACGGCTCGTCAGCGCGCGCATCCTGTGCGGGGAGGACGACGGCAGCACCGGCGAGCGCCATGACGGCTAGAACGCCTGCCCACTGGAAGAGGCTGGCCCGTCGAGCACCCCGGCCCGGGCTTTCGCATATGGTCACGGGGACATTGTGTAGCGCGGTCGGCAGGCATGCTCCCAGACGCGCCGAGATGCCCGATATGATGCTCGGGCGGCCGCCAGGGCGTCGACGATTGTGGACGCCGATCTCAGGGGATGAGAATGCCGAGTAGCAGCGCTGCTGCGGAACCCACCGAATTGCCCGTTACGGCGAGTCGTGCCGACTGGATCCGGTCCGCTGCCGCCGATGTGGGACGGCGCGCGACGGCTCGCCGCAGCCACCTCTGGCCTGCCCTGACGCTGCTCGTGTGGACGGTCACCGTGTGGGCGCGTCCGGCGCTGCCGGACTTCGCGCACCTGCGCTTGTCGAACCCTGGCGACTCGGAGTCGTTCGCCTTTTACCTGTCATGGAACGTGTACGCCTTGACGCATGGGATGAACCCGTTCTCAACGCCGAACATGTACGCCCCCGGCGGGCTGGACCTGGGCAACGCCATCTCGGTGCCCTCGGTCTCGATCCTCGTAGCCCCGGTGACGGCGGCGTTTGGCGGGACGGCCGGCTACAACACGGCACTGCTCAGCGCGATCCTGTTCGGCGGGCTGGCCGTCTACCTGCTCGCGCGGGAGCTGTTCGGCTCGGTCGTCGGCGCCACGATCGCCGGCGCGCTGACGATCGTCAGCCCGTATTTCGCCGGTCACGCCTTGAGCCACCTCAACCTCATGTGGGTCTTCGGGCTGCCGTTCCTCGCCTACCTCGTCGCCCGTCGGGTCAACGGCCGGCTGCGACGGCGATGGCTCGTCGTCCTGGTGGCGGCCACCATCGCGTTCACGGTCGGCGCCTCGACCGAGCTGCTCGTCACCCAGACCGTGTTCGCCCTGCTCGGTCTGCTCATAGCCGTCTTCGCTGGGACCCCAAAGATCCGTCGCCGACTGATCGCGACCGTCCCATGGTTGGCCCTCGGAGCAACGATCGGCATCGCGCTGGCGGCCCCGGTGATCCTCGCGGCGGTGCACGCCGGCATCCCCGCCGTCGTCGTGAACGACCCGTCGCTCTACTCGACCGATATCGCCAATCTCGTCGCACCGACCCAGGTGACACTGATCGGCGACACATTCTTCGCCGCCCTGCGCGAGAAGTGGCTCGGCAATGCTGCGGAGAACACCGGGTACCTCCCCGTGACCCTGATGCTGCTCGTCGGCGCCGCGGTCGCCGCCCGGCGCACCCGCACCGGCGCCGCGATCGCGGTCTTCGCGACCGTCACGCTCGCGTGCAGCTTCGGCCCGGTGCTGAACATCGCCGGTGTACACACCGTGCCGCTGCCGTGGGAGATCACCCGGGCCGTCCCGGGTCTCAACCTCGCGCTCCCCGACCGGTTCTCCGCATTCGTGTTCATGGCCCTGGCACTGCTGGTGGCTCAGGCCTGGGCCGCCCGCGCCTTGCCGCGCCGATTCGTGCTGCCGATGGTGCTGATCACCGGCGTACTCCTACTCCCGAACCTCGACAATATGCAGTTCCCTGCCGATGCCTCGGTATCGGCCTTCGTGTCCGACGGCAACCTCGAGCGAGACGTCACTCCCGGCGAGAACGTCCTGGTCCTGCCGCCCGGTCAGTGGGGGCCGGGGATGCGCTGGATGGACGAGCTCGACTTCGCGTTCACCATGCCGACCGGCAACGGCGGCGGCGCAGCGCTGCCACGGGCTCTCGACGACCCGACGGCCCTCGCGCTGTACCACCGCGACCTGGAGTACGACTTCGCGCACACGTTGCTGCCGTACCTCCACGAGCGGGATGTCAAGCTCGTGGTCGTCGACCGCGGAAGCCCCGAGTGGAAGACCATCATGGACGAGGTGCTCCCGGGTGGCAGCCGCAACGAAGGCGGAGCGTGGACCTACGACGTGCCCTGAACCGCAACAATGGGGCTGACCGATTTGAGCGACCGAGGCAGCCGCCGCTGGCTGGACTGGCGAGTCCTTCGTGGACTCGGCCGGAAGCGACGGGGCCTACTCCGTCCAGAACGGTCAGCGGGGTGACCGACCAGCCCTGCAGTTCTACGCCCGACTGGCGGCGCACTACCTACGGCCGAGCCGGGTCCTGGACGTCGGCTGCGGAACCGGTCATCCCTCACCGGGCGGATCCTCCTGCCACGGGCTCCGGCGAGCCGTCGTGCTTCGTGCTCAGCTGGGACTCCTGAGCCCGCCGGGCGCCAGCCCCGCGAACAGCTCGACATACCGCTCGACGACGCTGGCCGCGAGGTAGCGGGACCTCGCTGCCTCGGCGCCGGCCACCGCGTCGAGGTCTGCAGTCCCCAGCTCGCCCAGCGCCCGGGTGATCCCGGCGACATCCCTGGGGGCCACGATCCGCCCGAATCCGGTGTCCCGGACCGGCATCCGCACCCCGGGGAGATCGCTCGCGAGCACCGGTACCCCTTGCATCATCGCCTCGACCTGCACCAGACCGAACGCTTCGAGCGCATTGACCGACGGAAGCGCGAACACGTCGATCGACGCGTAGAAGTCCGGTAGCGACTCCTCCGGCAGGAACCCGAGCAGTGAGATGCGCGGGTCACCGTCGATCGCCGCGCGGACTCGGTCCACCACGCTGCCGCCCGCGACGTGCGTGAAGTCACCGCCGATCAGGAGTCGCGCATCCGGCCCCAGCGCCCGGAACCCCCGGACGAGGTACTCGAGACCTTTCTCCTCCACGATCCGGCCGAGGAAGCCGACGTGCAGCCCGTCACCGTCGCGGAATCGCGGCCGACCACCGGACCGGTCGACGGCCGGGGCGGGCAGCACCCGGGTACGGCCCGTCATGGCCGCCGAGAGCCGGCTCGCACGCGCGTAGTCGTCGCTCGTCACGGCAACCACCGCGGACCGACGCAGCGCGATCGCGTGCGAGCGGTCGAGCACCCAAGTCTGGAACGTGTTGAAAACCCCGCGCGGGAGCGTGACATCGCACTGGTAGGTAGTGACGAGTGGTACTCCCCGTAGACCGGAGGTGATGAGCCCGGACTCCAGCATCGGAAGGTGCAGGTGCACCAGGCGGGCCCGACGACTCCAGTGCAGCACTGTTGGCACGAACGACGGACTGACGATTCCCTTTCCGATGCGCGCAACGACACGGGTGCGGATCACATCAACCCCGTTGATACGCTCCCGTGCCGGCGTCGCGGGGTCGTGGTGACCGGCGATGACGAGCACGCGCTGACCGCGTGCGGCGAGGCCCTCCGCGGTCACCCGCGCCGCCTCGGTGACGCCCGACACGTACGGTGCGTAGTACGTCAACGCTACGACGACGTCGTAATCCTCCGTGCTCACTGCGACACTCCGATCATCACGAACTGGTCTGTCGACGGGATCCCGTCGGCACCGAGGTCGATCGCGTAGGTTGCCTTTGGCGAGTCTCCCAGGTCGAGCCACACGGTGGCCACGTCGGCCACCAGCGCGACCGAGGCGACCTGCCCGGTCGCGACGTTGGTCACCGCGATCTTGGCCGCACCGGTCGAGACAGTCGCGCCGAGCTCCAGGCGGACCGGCCCGGAGGCACCTGGGGAGCGCAGCACCGTCACCGTGCCGCCGTCGGGCCCGATCATCCGGCCGTCCGCCTGCGCGTGCGCCGACCATGCCGGCAGGTTGTTCGGGACGACAGCCACGACCGGCGCGCGGGCGGTGTCGATCAGCGAGAACCGCCCGTTGGTCTCGACGACAGCAGCCGCGGGGGCGTCGACGGTCGCCCCCGGACCCA